>JAFKLU010000083.1 GCA_017304105.1 Sphingomonadales bacterium | reverse complement strand
GGCGCGCCGTTCCGCCGAGACGGAACTCGTTCATGCGCACTTTCGCTTCGGTTACCGCGAAGGGGAAGGCGCCGCCCGTCTCGGTATAGCCGTCCAGGGTGACGCGCCCATGGCTGAAGGCGAGATAGGGCGAGAATCCGCCGTCGTTCCACTGGAACATGTCGCGCCAGTCGATGCGACCGCGAATTGCCCAGGCACGCGCGCCGCTGCTGCCGCGCGAGTGGTCGATGCTCGCGCCATTGCGGTAGGCGCGATCGATCGCGACATTCCAGTCCGCATAATAAGCGGTCAGGCTGAGAAGGAGGGGCGTATCGGCCGGGCGCACGTCGATCTCGCCGATCAGATGATAGCCGTTGCTGCTCGCCTTGCCGCCCAGGCTGAGATCCTGCCGGCTGTGATCATAGCCGCCGCCCAGGCCGACGCGCACTTGCTCGCCAAGATTGTGACAGATGCCCACTTCGCTCAGGAAGTTACGGCGATCGCCGCGTCCGCTGCCGGCGAAATCACCGGTGATCCACCCGCAGGCATTTCCCTGCTGGGGATAGTCCATGAGCGGCCGGTGGTGCGCGCCGAACAGCGTCAGGCTGGCGGCGTTGAGGATCGTTTGCAACGTCACACCGGTCTGTGAAACCGAGGCGAGATAGTCGACGAGCCCGATCACGCCGCTGCCGCCAGATGGCGCGGGGGTGGGGGTCGGAGTGGGAGTTGGGGTTGGAGTGGGAGTTGGGGTTGGGGTTGGAGTTGGCGTTGGCGTTGGAGTTGGCGTCGGCGTCGGCGTCGGCGTCGGCGTCGGAGTAGGTGTCGGAGTAGGTGTCGGTGTCGGTGTCGGTGTGGGCGTCGGCGTGGAACTCCCTGCAACGCGCGCGATATATTGCTGGGTCGTTCCGTTGATCTGGCCGGTGCCGATGATGACCTTGCCATCATCGCTCACGCCGGTCGCATCGGTGAAGCTGTTCGATCCGACGGTGACGCCATTGGCGGAAAGCCAGTCCACAATCGTCTGGAGCCCGCCCGCGCTGGTCCAGCGGAAGGCGAGCGTGTCCTGGATGGTGGGGACCACCGTCGAGGGCCGTCGCGCCGAGCCGACGATGACTGATCCGTCCGCGTTGACAGCATAGGCGCGGCTGTCGTCCCCGCCCGGCAGCAGGCCGAGCGATTCCATGCCGCCGGCGCTCGTCCAGCGGAAGGCGAGCGCCTTGTCATTGCCGGCCTGCGAGAAGCCGACGACCACGCGGCCATCGGCCGAGACATCATTGGCGCGGCTCGTCGCCCCGGTGTCCGATGCCTGCGAGGAGAGGACGCCCAGCGCCCGCATCCCATCCGCCAGGGTCCAGACGAACGCGTCGTTGGTCCGGCTGGCGGATGAGCCATAGCCCACGATCACGCTGCCGTCGCGGCTCGCCCGCTGGGCGAAAGAGCCTGTGAAGCCGCCGCCGTTCAGATCCTGCGGCGCGCCCTTGTTCACCCAGCGCACCGCGTGCGCGCCGCCGGTGCTGGTGCTGCTGCTGCCCACGACCACGGTGCCGTCACCGGAGATGCCGTTGGCGGCGCTCGTCTGGAAGACGCCTGCCGTGGGGTTGAGGTGCGCCAGTTCCGTGAGCGTTGTGCCTTCCCACAGCACGGCGCTTGAACGCGAGCTGTAGGTGGAGGCGGAAATGCCCGCGATCTTGGTGCCATCGTCCGATGTGCCGCGCGCCAGAACATAGGTGTGGCCGCTGACGCCGGGCAGGGCCTCATAGCCAGACGTGGTGATGCGGAATGCGCGATAGCTCGTCGCGTCAAGCCGCACGCCGCCGGCGATGGTGGTGCCATCGCCCGAAAGATCAAGAAATCCGGAGCCGATATTGGGCGTCGGCTGGCCCGGAATCGCGGCGTGGCCGGTAATGCCTGCCGTCTGCGCCAGACTGGAGGTGGGGGCCGTTACCAGCGCCGTGGACAACAAGAGGCCGACACTATTTTCCCACCGCATCGATGGCTGCTCCCTGAAAGATGTGTTCGACGCGGCTTTAGGCTGCGCCTGCGCGCATCGGCATCCCGCGTTCTCGGGAGGAGGCACCGCTCGGGCTGGCGAGCGCGCCGTTCTGGGACTATCGATCAGGCGATGATCCTTGGGGGGACCATGCTGAAAGCACTTCTTCGCCAGCCCGCGATGGCCTTCTCGGCGCTCGCGGTTGCGGCGCTGCTCGTCCATGTGGCGGCGGCGTTGATGATCGCCGCGCTCCCCGGGGCCAGCTTGACGGCGCGCCTGACCGCCGGGGGGCAGGTGACGTTCGACGAGCAGGCGGGCCATCCGGCTGGCGCCAAGGCGGTCTTCGTGGATGAGCGGGGGCGTGAGCGGCTGGTCGTCCGCATGGCCGATCTGCTGTCCGGGCTGGACGTGCGCGGCAGGCCGGAAGGCCCCGGCACCACGCAGGAGCGCTATCGCCGCATCTCTGAATTGCTGCGCGAGCCCGGCTTGCGCGTGCGGTTGCCGGATGGCCAGATGGTGCCGGCTTCCGCCACGCGGGGCACGATCCGCAGCCTGGACGGGGGCGCATGGCTGGCGCTGGGCATTGGCCTGTGCGCCACATTGGCGGGCCTTTGGGTGCTCGTGCTGCGTCCTCGCGAATGGGCGGCGCGGATGTTCATGCTGAGTGGCCTCGGCCTGGCGCTCGGCGTCATCACGATCGCGGGTTATGAGCGGGTCAGTCTCGCGATCGATCCGCGCACGCTCTTCTGGATCATCCAGGTCAATTATCTCTCGGCCTTCGTCTTCGGCTCTGCGGTGGTGGCGTTGTTCGCCCGCTATCCGCTGCCGCTTGTCCCCATCCCGTGGCTGGTTCTTGCCGCCGTGGCGCAGGGCGTGCTGTGGATTGTCGGCTTGCTGGCGCCGGGGCCCGATGTCTTTTCCTTTCAGGTTGCTGTCGTGTTGTCGCTCGGCCTGCTTTCGCTGGTTCTGGCGGGTGTCCAGGGATGGTTGTCGCGTCGCGATCCGGCGCTGCGCACCGCGTTCATCCTGATCTGGACGTCGCTGCTGCTGTGCATCGGCCTTTTCTCGATCGCCAATCTCGTGCCGCAGCTCACCGGCCTGCCGCCCATGATGTCCGAGCCGGTGGCCGCATCCGGCTTTCTCCTCTTCTATCTGGCGCTCGCGGTCGCGGTCGCGCGCTACCGGCTGTTCGATCTGGGGGCATGGTCGGTGAATGTGGCCCTGTCCGCGCTGGTCCTCATCGTCGTGCTTGCCGGCGATTTCGGACTCGTGCTGCTGACGGACGGCACCTGGACCGTGTCGCTGGCCTTCCTGTCCGCCGCCATCATCTGGCTGCCGCTGCGTGAGATCCTGTTGCGGCGGACCGACCGGGCCCGCAACCGGCGCGACATTCTGCTGCTGCGCGGCGCGAGCGAAGTGGCCTTCGCGCCCCGGCCGGAGCAGCAGCCGGAACTGTGGAGGCGCTTGCTGGACAGGCAATTCTCCCCCCTCACGATCGAGCCGGCGGCGTGCGAAGCCGCGACCATCCGCGCGGATGGCCGGATTCTGGCCGTTCCCTCGCCGCTGGGCGGTCCTGCCCTGGCGCTTGGCTATGCGAACCGGGGCAATCGCCTGTTCAACAGCGAGGACAAGTCGCTGGCCGCCGCGCTCGTCGCCCTGGTGGCTGAGATGGTGGACGCCCGCATGGCCTATGATCGCGGCGTGCGATCCGAGCGCCAGCGCATCGCGCGGGATCTGCACGATGATGTGGGCGCGCGACTGATGACGACGCTGCATCGCGGCGATCTGGAAACTGTCCATGCCGATGTGCGTGAGGCCATGGCTGACATGCGCCTGATCATCGACGGCATGTCGGATCAGGTCCGCCGTCTGTCGGATCTCGTGGCGGACCTCCGGCACGAGACTGTCAACCGGCTCATGCTCGCCCATGTCACCGTGGACTGGCCGATCTCGGCGATGTTCGACGATGATCGGCCGATGGAAGCGGTGCAGGCGCGGGTGCTATTTTCGGTGGTGCGGGAACTGACCAGCAATGTCATCCGCCATGCCGGCGCACGGGCGGTCTGGATCTCGTCCGATCTGTCGGACGGAGGGGTCGTGCTTTGCGTGCGGGACGATGGCCGCGGCTTCGATCCGGACAGCGCCATGCTGGGCAACGGCCTGCGCAATGTCAGAAAGCGGATCGAGGAGCTTGGCGGCTCGATGCAGTCGAATTCCGGCCCGCAAGGATCCCTCATCGGAATATTCCTGCCGGTCGCGTCCCCAGAACAAGGGATGGCTGACACGCCGGTGTTTGACTAGGGCCGGCACGCGAGGTGGATATGGCCAATCAACGGCAGCTCTTGATCGTGGAGGATATTGCGGCTCTGCGCCAGGCGCTGGCGGAGCGGGCGGCTGCCGTGTTCGGCGTTTCGGAGCCGGGGCAGGCCGAGAGTTTGGCGGTGGCGCGCGCATGGCTGAAAACCCATCGGCGAATCGAGCAGCCGCTGATTGCGCTGATCGATCTTGGCTTGCCCGATGGATCAGGCAGCGAGTTGATCGCCGAGTTGGCCGCAGACAGCAATGCAAGCTGCATCGTCACCACGATTTTCGAGGACGATGGCACGGTGATGCAGGCACTGGGCGCCGGCGCGGAAGGTTATCTGCTCAAGGGGGAGGACATTGCCGT
Source organism: Sphingomonadales bacterium (assembly GCA_017304105.1). Lineage (GTDB taxonomy): Bacteria > Pseudomonadota > Alphaproteobacteria > Sphingomonadales > Sphingomonadaceae > Sphingobium. Next base: position 9,486 of record JAFKLU010000083.1, on the reverse strand, counting down.
GATCGAGGAGCGGCTACGCGGGCTGGAGCGCGGAGAGGTCGCGGTTTCTCCGAAAATCGCTCGGTTGCTGCTCGCCCGCCTGCGCTGTCCGCCGCGCCTTCAACCGGAGATCGACGTCGCCCTGACCCCGCGCGAGACCGACGTGCTGCGGGCGATCGGCCGGGGACTCACGATTGGGGAAACGGCCCATGCCCTTGATGTCGGTGCCCATACGGTCGGCACGCATGTGAAGAACATCTACCGCAAACTCAACATCGCCTCCCGCGCGGAAGCGGCGATCGAGGCATCGAAGCGCGGATTGGTCTGACGGCGGTTTCCCAGCGCGGGGCAGGGGGAAGATGATCGCGATTCGACTTGGTGGCGGGGTCAACGGGATGGGGAAGGCGGCAAATGCCTTCCTCCATGCGCTCCGCCGGACAGGGCGGCAGCGAGCTTCCACGCCGCCTTTACAGCGCTCCCTCAGCGAGGGGGCGGGCGCCCTTGGGACGGCGAGGCGTCGTTATCGAAACAAAGCGTTTCCAAGGACTTGGAAAGTAAATGGTCGGGGAGAGAGGATTCGAACCTCCGGCCCCTGCCTCCCGAAGACAGTGCTCTACCAGGCTGAGCTACTCCCCGACCGGGCCGGTTGCGTTTCCGCGCCGGCAAGGCAGGCGTCGCCCTATAGGGAGGACATTGGGTGCTGGCAAGCGCCCGTTTTCGAATTTCCAAACTGTGTCGAAACGAGGCTGGCGATGAGACGCGCCCGGCTCGGCGCGGCCGCCCCTCTTGTCGCTGGCGCGCCCGCGGGAGGCAGGTTAAGACTCGCGGCCATGTCCAGCACCGCGCGCCTCGCTCAGCCCCTTCCGACCGATCACGACGCGCCGCTGCATTATGAGCAGCAATATCTCGACCTCATGCGACACATCTGGACGCATGGCCATGAGCGCGTTGATCGAACCGGTGTCGGCACACGGTCGATTCTTGGCGCGACGATGCGGTTCGATCTCGCCAATGATGCCATTCCGCTGCTCACCACCAAGCGTGTCTTCTGGAAGGTGGCCGTGCGCGAGATGCTCTGGTTCCTCTCGGGCGAGACCAATATCCGCCCGCTGGTCGCGCAGGGCGTGCATATCTGGACGGACTGGCCGCTCGATCGCTACCGGCGCGAGACGGGCGAGGGCGTCTCGATGGAGGAATTCGAGGCGCGCATCCTTGCTGATGATGATTTCGCGCGGGACTGGGGCGATCTCGGCCCTGTCTATGGCAAGCAGTGGGTCGACTGGGACCGCTACGTGCCGGCGCCGGATGCGGGCGAGGGGCTTTATCGCCGGGCGGAGCAGGGCCACAACCAGATCGCCGCTCTGGTCGACGGCATCCGCAACAACCCCGGCTCGCGGCGCCTGCTGTTCACGGGCTGGAATGTCGACCAGCTCGATCGCATGGCCCTGCCGCCCTGCCACATGACCTATCAGTTCCATGTCGCGGACGGGCGGCTTAACGGCCTCCTGTTCCAGCGTAGCTGCGATCTGGGCATCGGCTTCCCGTTCAACATCTTCGGTCTTGCGCTGCTGACCCGGATGCTGGCCCTTCAGTGCGATCTCGAAGCCGGGGAGATCGTCTGGCAGGGCGGGGACGTGCATCTCTACCTCAATCATGCGCATCTGGTGGAGGAGCAGCTCGCACGCACCCCCGCCGGGGCACCGAAGCTCAGGATACTGCGTCGGCCCGAGACCATCTTCGATCATGTCATCGAGGACTTCCTGGTCGAAGACTATGCGCCGCAGCCGAGCATCGCGGCGCCGATCGCGGTCTGAGGGGGGGCTGGCCATGTCGTTGGACGATCTCCCCGTGCAGGAGAAGCAGGACAGGCCGACGGCGCCGCCGCCAGCGCGGCATGGCAGCGCCAATCGCGAGACATGGGAACATAATCGCCTCGTCGCCTCGATCGCCCTGTTCGGCGGCGGCGGCCTCCTGCTGGCGCTTCCTTTCGCGCTGAGAGCGGGCGCGGAGTTCTTCCTGCCGCTCACCGCCTCGCTGGTGGTCGCCATCTGCCTCGTGCCGCTGCTTGAGTGGCTGGAGCGGCGGCGCATCCCTTCACCTTTGGCGGCGCTGATCGCGCTCGTCTCGTTCCTGTTCGTGGCCAACACGGCGCTGGTGCTCATCGTCGTGCCGGCGACGGACTGGATCGCCCAGCTTCCCGAGCGGATCAGCCAGATCAAGACGACGCTGGCGCCGGTGATCGACCTTTATACGCAGGCGCAGCGCTTCATTGACGGGCTGCTGCGCATCGTCACCGAGACGCGCAGCATCGGCAACGAGGCGGGCGATTTCGCGCGGCCGGGCTCGATCCTGCAGATGCTGACCACCTCGGCCCCCAGCGTCGTCATCCACGTGGTGTTCGGCCTGCTGGTCATCTTCTTCTTCCTCTCGGGCTGGACGCGCCTGCGCCGCCGCACGATTCGGGGGCGGGGCAGCTTCACCGGCGCGCTGACCATTGCGCGCGTGATTCAGAATGTCGTCGATGCGACCTCGCGCTATGTACTGACCATCACCTGCATCAATATCCTGCTCGGGCTCACCGTCGCCATCTGCCTGGCGATTCTCGGCATGCCGACGCCGTTCATGTGGGGCGGCTTCGTCGCGCTGCTGAACTTCATTCCCTATTTCGGGCCCATCGTGGCGGCGATCCTGCTCGGACTGGGCGGCCTCATGAGCTTTGACACGATGGGCTGGGCGCTGCTGCCCTCCATCATCATGATCTGCTTCCATCTCGTGGAGGCGAATGTGGTGACGCCGCTGGTGCTGGGAGAGCGGCTCAAGATGAGCCCGCTGCTGATTCTCGTGTCACTTTCCTTCTGGACCTGGGTTTGGGGGACGAGCGGGGCGCTGCTTGCCGTGCCCCTGCTCATCATCATCCAGACCGTGCTGGCGGCTGCCGGAAAGCCGGATATCGCCGGTTTTCTGTTCGAAGCGGGCACGCTCACCAGCACGTTGCACGATCCGCCTGAAGATAATGACGCTTCTTGATGCGAAGCGTGTTGACAGGTCGGGCGACCCCTTATATTTGCGCCCGCCTAGCCAAGCGCGGGTGTAGCTCAGTTGGTTAGAGTGCCGGCCTGTCACGCCGGAGGTCGCGGGTTCGAGCCCCGTCACTCGCGCCATTTTCCAGACAATCTGGTAATGATCGAAGCCTCCCTCTTCGGGGGGAGGCATTGGTCGTGAGCAATGGCTCGGACGGTTCCGCACGGCCGTGAATTGATGCGCAGGGCGGATGGGCGACTGGCCCCCAGCCACATCCCAGACAGGCTGATGCACGACGGAATGCCGCTGAAACGGGTTGGAGTCGGCACGCGGGGAAGGCGGCTTCTGTCGCAGGACGCGCGCGCGGTAGATCAACGCCATCGGCCTCGACCCCAAGCAGCGGCTGAATCGAGGACGCGCGCACGCGCGATTCCGGTGGCGATGATCGAATCAGGCGACGCGCCGTCCTTCGCGGGTCGGGTGATTCGATCGCGTGATGATTATTTCTACGTCATCGATATTTCGCAGCTGCGGCCAATGCCCAGATAGCGTGTGTCCTGGCTCCGGGGTGAGCGCCGCTGGCGCCAATCATCGGAAGGCTCTGGACCGCCTCGGCCGTCTCCTCAGGGCGGTTAGCAGCCTCTCGGGGCGCTGAAGGCGATTGCATCGTCATGGCCCGGCTCCGGCCCTTCCACGGGGCGTCAAGGCGCCGTCTGTCGCATTGGTCCTGTGCATGGACGCGATAGCATCCTCCTGCCCGGTGCCTTCGGAGATCATAATATGGAAGATTCGCCGCTCATCGCCTGGTGCGCATGGCTGCACTTTGCACTGGCGCCCGCTCCGCACCGGGGAGCAATCATGGAGCGGAGGCATGAAGCCGCCCGCCTCGGCGCAGGCGCTGCTTGATCGAGATAAAATCTGAAGATGCCTGCCGGGAAATGATCCGGCGGAGAAGCTGCTAGCGTTGAACGCGCCAGCGTCCGGTTTCCATCCACACCAGCAGTGGCCGGACCGGGAAGATCCAGACGATGCCCGCCACCACGTAAAATACGACCTGCACCAGGCGCGGCCATTCCCCGATCTGGGTGGAGAAGCTCGCAATCGCCCCGGCCCATAGCGCGATGAGGCCCAATATGGCGAGGATGCCGGCGGGTTTGCGCCAGCTTGGCTGACCGTTCATCAGGCTGCGTCCCCGGTGATGATCCGCTGCTCGGTGATGACCATGTGCAGCGGCACGTCCCAGGGCTCGACCGGCAACTCGTCGACCATCTGGCAGCTCCAGGCAATGCCGATGCGCCGGGCATTGGGCATTTTGGCGAAGGCGCGGTCATAATAGCCGGCGCCATGGCCGATGCGATTCAGGTGCTTGTCGAAGCCGACCATCGGGGTCAGCACGATGTCCGGCACGACGGTCGCGGCCTGCGGCGCGGGCTGGGGAATGCGCATCTGGCCGGGCACGAGAATGTCGCCCGGCGCCCATTCGGCGAATTCCATGTCCTCCTTGACGCTCTTGCCGAGGCGCGGGAGGCAGAGCTTGAACCCCTTCTCGTGGAGGAATTCGAGCAGATTCTCGGTCGGCGCCTCCGAGCCCATGGCATGATAGACGGAGATGCGCGCGCCCGGCGGGATCTGCGCCAGCACCGGATTGGGCAGAACGCGGAAGGCCAGGTTGCGGACCGAAGGCGGCAGGCCGGCCACGAAGGCCGCGCGCTTCGCCAGGATCTGCGTGCGCAGGGCGGCGCGCTCATTCTTCATGGTAAAAATCCTGAATAAGGGGCCGCGAAGCGGGGTGACGGGACCGCCATGGCCGTTTGCTGGAATATCCTCTGACGCCTCAACGTCAGGTGGGAACCATGTAGTTCGGACCAGGGTCCGACCAGAGACAGCCCCCTAGGATGTATTATCGCCTCAGGGATGTTCGCTAAAGCGCGCACCGGGCAGTACCCGTCCCCGCCTATCTAGGCGCTGGCGAGCTGCGCCGCAAGGCTGTCGCCAAGCGCTTCGACACGCTCGGCCAGACGGGCGAGTGTCGCGAGCGTTTCGGTCTCGTCGACCGGCTCCGGGGCGGGCGGCGGTGGTGTGGGGGCTGGCGCTGGCGTGACCGGAGCGGGCCGCGCCTGCTGCTCGGCCAGCGTGTCGGCGAGCAGCAGGCCTGCGAACAGAAGCTGGCGCACCTCCGTGAGGCCAGGGCTGCCGGTCTTTACCTGATTTACCCGATCGGACATCATGCCGGCGAGTTGCTGAAGGCGCGGTTCCTCGCCGTCGCGACAATGGACCGAATATTGCCGGCCACCGACCATGATCTTGACTTCTGCCATCTCAGGCCTCGCTCCGCGCCTTCTGCAGGTCACCGATCAGTGCGTCCAAAGACTTGAGCGCCGCGATCGCCTTGTCGCGCGAGAAGGGATCGATGTCGACCGGCGGACCGGCACCGTCGTCCTCATTTTCCGGCGCGAACTGCGCCTCAATGGCTTGCGCGCGCGCCTCAGTGAGTTGCCTGGCGAGGCCTTCTGCGCGCGTGAGCGCCCGGTCCAACCGTCCGATTGCCTGCATCATCGCATCGCTTGCCATGGCCGGACCCTTAACATGCTCTCCAAGGATTGCAAAAGGGGCTTCCTCGCTCCGGCATGCCGGGTGGGCCCCGACTCCCGAGTCCCGCCACGGGCCGGCACACGGTACCTCAAAGTCCCCCAAGGTTGACGCTTGCGGCTCGAACCGACATTGAAGCCGCGCGGCGACTCGGGGCCAGCGTGCATTCACTTGGCCGCGGCCCGGTCCTTAGATCCGCTCGACATGAATGTGCCTGCGGGCCGAACCGAAAGAAAGGGGCCTACGCCCATGCCAGTCACCGAAAAGCGTCTCGCCGACACGATCCGCGTGCTGGCGATGGATGCGGTGCAGGCGGCCAATAGCGGACATCCCGGCATGCCGATGGGCATGGCCGATGTCGCGACGGTGCTTTTCAAGGATTATCTGAAGTTCGATCCCGCGGACCCGCAATGGGCGGACCGCGACCGGTTCGTGCTCTCGGCCGGGCATGGCTCGATGCTTATATATGCGCTCCTGCACCTGACCGGCTATGCCGAGCCGACGATGCAGGACATCGCGAACTTCCGTCAGGTGGATAGCCCCTGCGCCGGCCACCCTGAGAATTTCCTGCTGCCCGGGGTCGAGGCGACCACTGGCCCGCTGGGGCAGGGTCTGGCGATGGCGGTCGGCATGGCGATGGCCGAGCGTCACCTCAATGCGAATTTTGGCGACGAACTGGTCGACCACCGCACCTGGGTGATCGCTGGCGACGGCTGCCTTATGGAAGGCGTCAATCACGAGGCGATCGGCCTTGCCGGGCATCTCGGCCTTGGCCGCCTCAATGTGCTGTGGGACGACAACAAGATCACCATCGACGGCGCGGTGAGCATGTCCTCGAGCGAGGACGTGCTGGCGCGCTATGCCGCCACGGGCTGGCATGTCACCGCGTGCGACGGCCATGATCCGGCGGACGTGCGCCGTGCGATGGACGAGGCGGTTGCCGATCCGCGGCCCTCGCTGATCGCCTGCCGCACGCACATCGGCCACGGCTCGCCCAACATGGCGGGCTCGCACAAGGTGCATGGCGCACCGCTCGGCGCGGCCGAGATTGCCGAGACGCGCAAGGCGCTCGACTGGGATCTGCCGCCCTTTGAGCTGCCCGAGGACGTGAAGGCGGCGTGGCTGGAAATCGGCCAGCGTGGCAAGGCGCCTCGCGCGCAGTGGCAGGATCGGCTTGCAAGCCATTCCAGCAAGGTGGAATTCGAGCGCCGGATGAAGGGCGAGCTGCCCGCCGGCTTCTCTCTTAAGTCCTATCTCGACGGGCTGATTGCCGAGCCGAAGAAGGTCGCGACCCGCAAGGCGAGCGAGATGGAACCTCACCCAGTCCAAGGACCAGAAGGTCGGCTTCAGCCGCGACGATTATTCCGGCCGCTATGCTTATTATGGCATTCGCGAATTCGGCATGGCGGCGGCGATGAACGGCATGGCGCTGCACGGGGGCGTGATCCCCTATGGCGGCACCTTCCTCATCTTCTCCGATTATGCGCGCAACGCGATCCGCATGTCGGCGCTGCAGCAGCTGCGCGTCATCTATGTGCTGACGCATGACAGCATCGGCCTTGGCGAAGACGGGCCGACGCACCAGCCGATCGAGCAGATCATGTCGATGCGCATGATCCCCAATCTGGAGGTCTTCCGCCCCTGCGACACGATCGAGACGGCGGAATGCTGGCAGCTCGCGCTGGAGAATGAGGGCAAGCCCTCGGTGCTGGCGCTGAGCCGGCAGAACCTGCCGCAGCTGCGCGAGAGCGCCTCCGAGAATCTGTCCGCCAAGGGCGGCTACACGCTGGTGCCAGCGAGCGCGCCCAAGGTGGTGTTCATTGCGACGGGCTCGGAAGTCGAGATCGCCGTTGCCACGGCCAAGAGCCTTGAAGGGCAGGGGATCGCCGCCAGCGTCGTTTCCATGCCGAGCGTCTCGCGCTTCCTGGCGCAGGATGCCGCCTATCGCGCGTCTGTGCTGCCCGAGGGCGCGCTGCGCGTCTCGATCGAGGCGGGCACGACCTTTGGCTGGGCCATGCTGACCGGCGACAAGGGCCTCACGATCGGCATTGACGAGTTCGGCCTGTCCGGACCGGCGCCCGAACTTTACGATCATTTTGGACTGAATGCCGACACGATCGCCAAGCGCGTCGTTGCGGCGCTGAACTGAATTAACCCGGGAAGGAGAACTTTCATGGCCACCAAGGTTGCAATCAACGGTTTCGGGCGCATCGGTCGCCTCGTCGCGCGCGCCCTGCTGACCCGCACCGATCATGATTTCGAGCTGGTGGCGATCAACGATCTGGGCGACACCAAGTCCAACGCGCTGCTCTTCAAGCGTGACAGCGTCCACGGCAACTGGGCCGGCGAGGTCTCGGTCGACGGCGACTTCCTCGTGATCGACGGCAAGCGCATCAAGGTGACGGCCGAGCGCGACCCCGCGAACCTGCCGCACAAGGAGCTGGGCGTGGAAATCGCGCTCGAGTGCACCGGCATCTTCACCGACAAGGCGAAGGCCAGCGCGCACCTGACCGCAGGCGCCAAGCGCGTCGTCATCGCGGCGCCGGGCACGAACGTCGACAAGACCATCGTCTTCGGCGTGAACCACGAGACGCTGACGAAGGACGACATCGTCATCTCCAACGCGAGCTGCACCACCAACTGCCTCGCGCCGCTCGCGAAGGTGCTCAATGATGCCGTCGGCATCGAGAGCGGCTTCATGACGACGATCCACGCCTACACCAACGACCAGAACACGCTGGACCAGCTGCACAAGGACATGCGCCGCGCCCGCGCCGCAGCCCTGTCGATGATCCCCACCACCACGGGCGCCGCGCGCGCCGTGGGCGAGGTGCTGCCGGAGCTGAAGGGCAAGCTGGACGGTTCGTCCGTGCGCGTGCCGACGCCGAACGTCTCGGTCGTCGACCTCAAGTTCATCGCCAAGCGCGACACCACCAAGGAGGAGGTCAACAACCTGCTCAAGGCGGCGTCGGAAAATGGCCCGCTCAAGGGCGTGCTCGGCTATTCGGACGAGCCGCTGGTCTCGATCGACTATAATGGCGATCCGCGCAGCTCGACGGTCGACAGCCTCGAGACGGCCGTCATCGACGGCAAGCTCGTCCGCGTGCTCAGCTGGTACGACAATGAGTGGGGCTTCTCGAACCGCATGATCGACACCAGCAAGGTGATGGCGAGCCTGCTCTGAACGCGCGTTCGTAAATTTTAGGACTTTTCGGGCCGGGCATGTTTCGACAAGCTCGGCCCGAGCCATGATGTGGAGACTCAAGACGTGGCGAAACCCTTCAAGACCCTGGATGACATGGGCGATATCGCCGGCAAGGCAGTGCTGGTTCGCGAGGACCTGAACGTGCCGATGGCCGATGGCTCCATCACGGATGATACCCGCCTGCGCGCGGCCGTGCCGACCATTCTCGAACTGGCCGACAAGGGCGCTAAGGTGCTCATCCTCGCGCATTTCGGCCGTCCCAAGGGTCAGAAGTCGCCCGACATGTCGCTGAGCCTCGTCACGCGCGGCCTGAGCCAGGTGCTCGGCCGGCAGGTGCAGTTCATCCCCGATTGCGCCGGAGAGGCTGCGGCGGCGGGCGTGGCCGTCATGCGCGGCGGCGATATCGCCATTCTGGAGAATACGCGCTTCCACGCCGGCGAGGAGAAGAACGACCCGGCGCTCTCCGACGCCATGGCCGCGCTCGGCGACTATTATGTGAACGACGCCTTCTCCGCCGCGCACCGCGCGCACAGCTCGACCGAAGGGCTTGCCCATCGCCTGCCGAGCTTTGCCGGCCGCTCGATGGAGAAGGAGCTCGACGCGCTCGAAGCCGCGCTCGGCAATCCGCAGAAGCCTGTCGCGGCCGTGGTCGGCGGTGCCAAGGTTTCTACCAAGCTCGATGTGCTGCACCA
>JAFKLU010000082.1 GCA_017304105.1 Sphingomonadales bacterium | reverse complement strand
CCGATGGCGAAGCGGTGCGCCTCGTCGCGCAGGCGCTGGAGATAGAACAGCACCGGATGGTTGACCGGCAGCTGGAAGTCGCGGCCATCGAGCAGATGGAAGACCTCGCGCCCCTCGCGGCCATGATGCGGCCCCTTGGCCACGCCGACCATCGGCACATCCTCCACGCCCAGCTCCTCCAGCACCTTGCGCGCCGCATTGAGCTGGCCGCGCCCGCCGTCGACCAGCACCAGATCGGGCCATTCGCCGGTCTCGCGGTCCGGGTCCTCCTCCTGTGCGCGGCCGAAACGGCGCTCGAACACCTCGCGCATCATGCCGAAATCGTCGCCGGCTATGGTCTCGGCCTTCTTGATGTTGAACTTGCGATAGGCGTTCTTGCGGAAGCCTTCGGGCCCGGCCACGATCATCGCGCCGAGTGCGTTGGTGCCCTGAATATGGCTGTTGTCATACACCTCGATGCGGTCCGGCGGCCCTTCCAGCCCGAACAGCTCGGCAACCTCGCTCAGGATCTTGCCCTGCGCGCTGCTCTCCGCCTGACGGCGCTCCAAGGCCTCCACCGCATTGCGCTGCGCCTGCTTGATGAGTTTCACACGTTCGCCGCGCTGGGGCACCTCGATGCGCACCTTGCGGCCGATCCGCTGGGCAAGCGCCTCGCCGAGCAGCAGTGTTTCCGCGGGCTCCCGATCGCACAGGATGAGCGGTGCGGGCGGCACATCCTCGTAGAACTGCGCCATGAACTGCATCAGCACTTCCTCCTCGCCCACATCGGCGGTGTGCACGGGGAAGAAACTGCGATGCCCCCAATTCTGGCCCCCGCGAATGAAGAAGGCCTGGATGCACATGCCGCCATTCCTGCTGGCGAGCGCGAAGATGTCCGCATCGCCCAGCCCCTCGGCATGGATCGCCTGACTGCCCTGGATGAAGGTGAGCGCCTTCAGCCGATCACGATAGACCGCGGCCATCTCGTAATCCATTGCCTCGGCCGCCTTCGTCATCAGGTCGCCGAGCTTGGCCTGCACCTTGGTCGACTTGCCGCCAAGGAAATCCTGCGCGTCCCCTACCAGCTCCTTATAGGCCGCCTCGTCTATCCGGCCGACGCAGGGCGCCGAGCAGCGACGGATCTGATAGAGCAGGCAGGGACGCGAGCGATTATTGAAATAGCTGTCGGTGCAGCTCCTCAGCAGGAAGAGCTTTTGCAACGCGTTGAGCGTCTTGCGCACCTGCCCGGCGCCCGCGAACGGGCCGTAATATTGCCCCTTGATCCGCCGCGCGCCGCGATGAAGCTGCACGCGCGGGAAATCATGGTCCTCGCGCAGCAGGATGAACGGGAAGCTTTTGTCGTCGCGCAGCAGGACATTATAGGGCGGCCGGAAGCGCTTGATGAGCTGCGCCTCCAGCAGCAGCGCCTCGGCCTCGCTGTTGGTGGTGACGATGGTCATCGAGCGCGTTTGCGATACCATGCGCTGGAGCCGCTTGGGCAGCCGGTCGACCTGCGTGTAATTGGTCACGCGATTGCGCAGCGCCCGCGCCTTCCCGACATAGAGCACGTCGCCGCGCGCATCCTGCATCCGATAGACGCCGGGACGCGTCGGCAGGGTCTTCAGCGTCTCGCGGATTGCCGCGACGCCTGCGTCGATGTCTGGCGCGTCGCTGCCGCGCACCGTATAAGTGGCCGCCTCCTCGTTGAAACGGTCCGGGGATGAGGGGCGGTCGATCATGGATGCGATTTAGGCGCGCCGTGCGACGGGGGCAATGTCGAGAAACGACCGGACCCAAGGAGATGCCCATGAGATGCGCCCTGCTGACCGCCCCCGCCCTCTTCCTGGCCCTCGCCGCGGCGACGCCGCTCACGGCACAGACCATCTCGCCTGAGCTTCGCGCCGCGCTTGCCGACAAGACGCGCCCGCAGGCGGACAGGGATCGGGATGCGGCGCGCCATCCGCTGGAACTGCTGTCGCTGGCCGCGATAAAGCCGGGCCAAAAGGTCGCCGACTTCATGATGGGCGGCGGCTATTTCACCCGCATCCTCTCCAACGCTGTTGGGCCGAAGGGGCATGTCTATGCCTATCAGGCCGGGGAGTTCATCGGCTTCCGCCCTGCTTATGGCGACGAGCAGAAGGCGGCCGCCGCTCGGCGCGCCAATGTGACGCCGCTCAACATGAAGATCGGCGAGATCGCCTTTCCGGAGAAGCTCGACGCGATCATCACCGTGCAGAACTATCACGATCTCTATCTGAGCTTTGGCGGACCGGCTTATGCGGAGGCGGTGACGAAGCGGCTTTACGACGCACTGAAACCCGGCGGCACCTTCCTCGTGGTCGACCATGTCGCCAATGCGGACCCCGACTTCGCCGCGCCGAACAAGCTGCACCGCATCGATCCGGCCGCCGCGCGCCGGGCGATCGAGAAGACCGGCTTCCACTTCGTGAGCGAGAGCAAACTGCTGGCGGACCCGGCCGACCCGCACGACAAGAATGTGTTCGATCCCAGCATCCGGGGGAAGACGGACCAGTTCATCTTCCTGTTCCGGAAACCCGGCTAATCCCTTCAGCAGGCACGAAAAAGCCGGGCGGAGGAAGTCCTCGCCCGGCTATTTCCGTTGGTCAGGCGTAAGCTCAGTGCGCGAGCTTGCCGATCACATCGTCCACCAGACCCTTGTCGGCCTTGGCATCATGCGTCTGCCGGAGCAGGGTCGCGGCGGCGGCCGTCGCGGCCTGCGCGGCCCGGGCGCGGACGTCCGCGATCGCGGTGCGCTCGGCGGCGGCAATCTTGTCCTCGGCCATCTTCTGGCGGCGGACGACCAGCGCCTCGGCATCGACCTTGGCCTGCGCGATAAGATCCGCAGCCTCGGATTCGGCAGCGGCGCGCATCGCCTCGGCATCCTTGGCGGCAGCGGCGATCTTCGCCTGATACTCCGCCTTGAGCGCCTCAGCCTCGGCACGTAGCTTGGCCGCCTCGTCGAGCTGAGCGCGGATCGCCGCGATCTTCTTGTCGAGCGCCCCGCCGATCGCGCCGGGAACCTTCTTGACCAGCAGCCCGATGAGGAACACCAGCATCGCAAGGCTGACCAGAGCGCCGCCATTCACGACGCCGAACATGGTCGGGCCCGCTTCATGCTGCTCGGGGCCGCCATGGGCCTCGGTTGCGGCGTGTACATCACCTTCAAGGTTCTGCACCTTGTCCGCCTGGTCCAGATTGTGCGCCACGGCTTGCGACGCGTTGTCGATTTCGTTGGCCATCAGATCACCGCCTTCACGGCCTGAAGCGCCGCATCAGAGGAAACCTCAGCGCCGGCCAGACGACGCACGATGTCCGTCGCGGCTTCCGCAGCCACGGCTTCGATCTCGCCGAGCGCCTTGCCGCGCCCCGCTTCGATCTGCGCCTCTGCGGCGGCCAGCTTTTCGCCAATCGCCGCATCCGCCGCAGCAAGCCGGGCCTCGCGATCTTTGGCGGCATCGGCCTTCGCTGCGGCCAGTCTGGCCTGGGCATCGGACCGCGCGGCATTTTCCTTCGCCCGCCAATCGGCTTCGAGCGCGTCGGCCGCGGCCGAACTCGCCTTGGCCGCGTCGAGATCGTCGGCGATCTTCTTGTCGCGCGCATCCACCGTCGACTGAACCTTCGGCACCATGCCGAGACCGATCACGAAGAACACGAAACCGAAGGTCAGCAGCATCCAGAAGATCTGCGACGAGTAGGTTGCGGCAAGTTGGGCTATCTGAGGCATATCACCTGTCCATCTCGGCGATCCGGCGACGGCGCCCGCATGGGGCCGCCGCCAGGTCCGCCATCATTGTCGGATCGTCTTGCTGGCGATCAGGCAACGAAGATCAGGATCATCGACACGACGAACGCCAGCAGACCGAGAAGCTCGGCGGCGGCGAAGCCGATGAACAGGCGGCCCTGCTGACCGTCAGCGGCGCCCGGGTTGCGCAGCGCGCTCTCAAGGAACGAGCCGAACACGTTACCCACGCCCAGCGCGGCCATGCCAGCGCCGATAGCAGCGAGACCAGCACCGATCAGCTTTGCGGCTTCTGCGTCCATGTTACTTAACTCCTTTTCTAAAATTCGTAGGTAGAGAATTGAAAACTCAGTGAAGATTGACCGCGTCGTTAATGTAGAGCGAGGTCAGAAGCGCGAACACATAGGCCTGGATGACCGCGACCAGCAGCTCCAGCGCGCTGATGCCGATCATCAGCAGGAAGCTCGGCACGCCGATCATCAAGCCCCAGCCGGGACCGGCATTGGCGCTGTTGATGACGAAGCTCGACAGCACTTCCAGCAGGATGTGGCCGGCCATCATGGCCACGAAGAGTCGCAGGCCAAGGCTGAACGGACGCACCAGGAACGAGACCAGCTCGATGACCGGGATGAGCCACAGCAGCCAGCCGGGCGTCCCGTGCGGCACGAACAGCGAGAAGAAGTGGAAGCCATGACGCGCAAAGCCGACGATCAGGACGATCGAGAAGCTCAGGATCGCGAGAACACCGGTCGCGGTGAAATGGCTGGTAAAGGTGAAAGCGTGGCTGCCGATGACACCCAGCGGCAGCAGACCCAGCAGGTTCGCGCAAAGGATGAACATGAACAACGAGAAGACGTAGGGAACGAACTTCTTGCCCTCGGGGCCAACATTTGCCGACAGAAGATTGTCGATGAAGCCGGTCATGGTCTCCACTGCCATCTGCCAACGGCCGGGGACGAGCTGACGCTTCATGCCGAGCGCGACGAACGCCCAAATGACGACGGCCGCAAGGACCATCCACATCGCGCTGTTGGTGAAGGCGATATTATACCCGCCGATCGCCCAGTGATCGGTGCCGAACATCGGCTCGATCGTGAACTGGTGCATTGGGTCAATCTTGCCGGATTCTGCCACGTTCGATTCCCAAAAAAGCCCCTGCGATTAAGACGAAAGCGCCCTCACCTGTCGGGACGCTTGGTCGAAATCCTGATGATGTTCCTGAAGGCCACGATGATCCCCAAGAAGAGGAAGACCAAAAGGAGCCAAGGCTTTGTGCCGATCCACTGGTCCAAGACCCAGCCGATCAACGCGCCGCCGGCAAGACCGCCGATCAGTTCCCCGAGCACCCGGTTACCCAGACGATAATTCTCGTCCGTGCCGCCGGTCTTGCCCGTTCCGGTCCTGACCTGCTCGACTGCTTTCATCTTCGGCAATCGGATCTCGCCCGGGTTCGTTCTTGGCCATGGTGCCTGCTCTCATCTTACGCCACAAGCGGACGCAAAAGCGCAGGCTCCATGACGTGCCAAGTCCGCCCCCGTCAAGGCGCGGCCCGTGTAGAAAGCGAATCCCCGCAAGTCAACACTGCCGCGCCCGGCCGCTTGAGACCGCTGGATTCAGGCAGGCTTCCTTGCCGATCCGGGGCGAATCATCCCTTTATGATCGCGAAAAATCCATCGCACTCCGGCAAAAGCCAGAAGGCTCGCGCTCAGTTCCCCGTGCCCGCGCAATAATCGGGCAGCGCGATGGGCCCGGCGCCCTTGGTCTGCCAGTCGGCCGAGCCGATCTTGTAGATCTGACCCTGTGCGACGCGGCTGGCCAAGGTCTGGCAACCGGTCACTGCCGCCACTTCCGCCACCGTGGCGCCGCGCTTCGTCGCGAGATCGGTATAGGCCGCGCGGCGCTTGATATTGAGCGCGTCCACGGCCGCACGGACCTCCGCGCTGACGCTGCCCTTGATGCCGAGATAGCCGTCCGACTGCTCGCCGACAGTGCCTGCGCCCTTGGCAGCGCTGATGACCGCATCCTGCGCGAGGACCGGGGCGTTCAGGCCGATGATCGCGGCAAGAGCCGCAGCGGCGGTGAAAAGCTTGCGTGTCATTGCGGGAAAAGCTCCGGATTGTTCTGGATGAGATCCTTGGCGTCCTGCTGGAGCCGCACGACCACTTCCTGCTGAATCTTGACGTTGAGGTTGATCTCGATCGGCTTGTCGGGCGCGCGCACCTGGATGCAGCCGCTCACGAGCGCCGCCACCAGCGATGTCATCCCGAGCCGGATCAAGCCTGCGCCCCATGGTCGATGCCTCATTTTCTGTCCTCTTCTTTTATTGCCTTGTCGCTGTCCGAGGGCTGAACAGCAAGCACTCCCTTGTCGGTAATCACCGGCGCATATTTGTCGCCCAGTTCGCCGCTGATGAGCTTGCTTGGATCAGCAAAGCTCGCTGCCGAGTTAAGCAGCCCGCGGAAAGGCGCCTCGATGCGCACGTTGAAAATGAACGGCAGCCCAAGGAACGGGCGGGAGATGAAGCTGCGGCGCGCCTCCTCCGTGCCCTGATTCACGCCATTGATGGCGATGCGCGTGACGAACTCCCCGTCGATCGCGCCGTCCAGCATGATGGCGAGGCACCGATAGCGCAGATTCTTGAGCGCATCGAAGGCCAGCTTGCCATAGGCGCCGAGCTGCGCGTTGGAGACCTCACCCACATAGGCGAGGTTGCCGGACTGGCGCGCGGGATCGCACGGCACGCTGAGGCCGAGCGTCGTGTTCAGGATAAGCGGTGCATCACCCTCCTGCCGCGCGATGAGAATGCCGCCGTCGATTCGTCCGCCGTTCGCATCGAACACCATCGGCAACAGGCCATCGAACGTGCCGGTGGCGGAGACGTTATCAAGCTCCAGCGTATTGATGAACGAGCCGGCATCCAGCCCGACGACGCGGAAGGTGAGGAGCCGCGGCTTGCGCGCGTCCAGCTCCAGCACGGCCGGCAGCAGCTCCAGCTTGCCGCCGGAGAACGGCCATTGCCCGCCCTCGATCACGGCCTGCTCGTTGGATCGCAGCGCATAACGGATCGTGCCGTCGTTCACCTCAATGCCGGGATTGATGCTCTTGACGGTGATGACCTGACCCGGCGCGGTGCGCATCCCCAGCAGATCGGCGAAGCGGATGGTGGTGGACAGGCCGGTGACCGGGCCGAAGGCCGCGGCGAGCGCCATGTCCTGCGTGGAGAAGGTGCCGGTGCTGGTGACGTCCGTGCCTCTCCAGCGGATTTGCGCCTGCCCTTCGACCACGCCATCCACATTGGCGACGATACCGATGGAGAGCGGCGTCAGATCATCCGGCTGGAGATTGCCGCCGAAGCGCAAGCGATCGAGCCTCAGATCGGCCTGCCCGGCAGCGCTGGCAAGATCGTGCCGGATCGTCACCGCCGCCACCTGCGCCTGCCGGTCGGGATGGACGAGCATCCCCGTCGCATCAATGCGCCCATTGGCGAGGGTGAGGTGAACGCCCTGCCCGAGCAGCGGATTGAACCGCGCGGCCGGCTGCGTATCCGCCACGCGCAGGGCGCCGTCGACATCCAGCCGCCCGCCGCCGAAGCGCCAGCGCCCGGCCATCTCCGTCAGGTCGAGCGGCACGGTGCCGATGCGGCCCTGCCCGCCCACGAAGGTGCCGACAAGCCCACCGCCGGCGACCGAGGACGAGCCTTCCAGCCGGCTGGCGGCAAGGCGGACCGGACTTTCCGCCGCGCCGAGGCGCAGGTCGGGCATCGCCAGTTCGAATCGGCCGGCGCCCAGCGCATAACGCGCCGAGGCGGCAGTGAGCTTCATAGCGCTGTCGCCCAGCCGGCCGCTGAGCGCAAACGCGCCGATCCGCATGTTGCCATTGCCGATGCCGCACAGCCGAACGGTCGCGGGATCGAGCGCGAGGTTCGAGAGGCGGAGCGAGGTCCAGCGTATCGGCGCGCAGTCGCCGGCCAGTTCGACCGTGCCGTCCGGCGTGAAGCGTGCGTCGATCGGCACGTTGAGACCACGCAGGGCGCCGTCCGGCAACGGCCCGTCCAGTGTCACGACGGTGCGGACTTGCCCGCGCCCCTTCGCATCGATCGCGAATGCGACGGGGGCAAGACCAAGCCGGGCAGTGCGGTGCGCATAAGCAGCGAAGGTCGCGGTGCCGCGCACGGCGCCCCTGTCATCCGCCGAGAAGACGATCCTGCCCTCGGGCAGTCCACCGCCTGCCATCTCTACCGTGCCGGCTGCCCGGATCGGGCCGTCAGGCCAGCTCAGCCGGACCGCCGTACCGCCCGCCGAGCGGATGCGCGCACCGTTCGCCGCGCTGAACTCCAGCCGGTCCAGCGAAGCATTGCCGCGCGCGCCGATGGCATTGAGCTTGCCGGAAGCGCTGAGCCGGTTGGCCCTGCCCATCCGCGTGATCGCGTCCGCCAGCTTGGCCGCCAGCGGCTCCAGCGGGGTGCCCGCCGCGGTGCGGACCAGCGCGCGCAGGTCGAGCCCGCTCGCAGGCCGGGCATTTTCCACCGTCGCATCGCCCTGCCAGGCGACGCCCTTGTCACGACCGATCGGCCGCAGCGCGAAATTGCCGCCAATCTTCGCCGCGTCGCTCTCCACCCCGTCGATCGAGACGCGCGTCGCGGAGAGGGAAGCGCTGCCGCGCAGATCCTCCGCCTTGCCCTTGAAGGTCACCAGGCCCGAGACCTGCTCCAGCCGCCGCGCCGCGTGCTGGACCTGATCGGCATAGAGCGTGACGGCCCCGCTCACGTCCTTCAGCGCCAGATCGCCCCGCAGATTGAGGTCCAACTTGGGCGCGGCCAGAGCGAAAAGCTGCTCCTCGCAGATCAGCAGCGGGGTCGAGACTGGCCCCTTGATGAGCACATGCGCATCCTCGGTCGCGATATCGAGCGGCGCGATGGTGCGCTCCAGCGCGCAATCGCCGAAGCGCAATCCCGCCGAGGCAACGCTGAGCGTGCCGGAAAAGCCGGAACGCACCGGCCCCCGCCCCTCCAGCGCGAACTGGACCCGGCCATTCTCGCTCGCGACCTCGGCGCGCGCATCCTCCACCTCGACCGTCCAGTCTGGCAGGGCCGCCTCGCCGCTTCCGCCCGCGAGCAGCCTGTCCACCTGCCCCAGATCAAGCGAGCCATCCACGAGCCGCCCGCGCAGCCGCACGCCGCTTGCGCGCACGCGGCTGATCTGCGCGCCGGAGAAGCTCCAGCCAATGTCCACCTCCACGAGGCGGGCCGTGAGATCAGGCCGGCGAGGATCACCGATGACGAGATTTTCGAGCCGCTGCGTGCGCGGCCCGATGCGTGTAACATCGTAGCGGCCCTGCACATGACGCTTGGCCAGCTCGCCCGCGATGAAGCGATCGGCAATCGGCTTGCGCGCGAGCCACAGCCCGCCCGCGGCAAGGACGAGGACGAGCGCAACGCCGCCGCCGATCCGACGCGCGCGCCGCAACCGGCGGAGTCTCCCGCCCGGCTCATCCTCCAGCACTTCGGCATCCTCGATCAAGTCGTCCTTCCGCGCCCGTCATTCCGCTTGCCGCTGTCACAGACGGCGCTTAGCGTTAACACTCATGAGCGAAGCCCGATCCCAGAGCAAGAGCATGCCCCATGATGGCTCGGGCCATCGCGCCAGGCTGCGCCAGCGGCTCGCCGAAGGGGGACCGGAGGCACTGCTCGACCATGAGGTCATAGAATATCTGCTCGCTCTTGCCATTCCCCGACGCGACACGAAGCCGCTCGCCAAGGCTCTGATCGCGCGGTTCGGCAGCCTCGGCAGCGTGCTGAGCGCGGACTGGACGACGCTGGCGCGTATGCCCGGCCTCAGCGACACCAGCATCGCCGCGCTCAAGATCGCGCAGGCGGCGGCGCTGCGCATGCTCAAGAGCGAAGTCGCGCAGCGGCCCGTCCTGTCGAGCTGGCAGGCGCTGCTCGACTATCTGCGCGCCGACATGGCGCATCTGCCGATCGAGCGCGTCCGCGTGCTGCACCTGAATGCGCGCAACACCCTCATCCGCGACGATCATATGGGCGATGGCTCGGTCGACGAGACCGCCATCTATGTGCGCGAGGTCGCCAAGCGGGCCGTCGAGCTGGGCTCGGCCAGCCTCATCCTGGTCCATAATCATCCGAGCGGTTCGCCCGAGCCGAGCCGCCAGGACATCGACATCACCCGCCGCATCGTGGAAGCGATGAAGCCGCTCGGCATAGCAGTGCACGATCATCTCATCATCGGCACCGAGGGGCATCATTCCATGCGGGCCATGGGGCTGCTCTGAACGGGCAATAGCGATAGCCCGGAATGCACGTGCATCCCGGGCTATCTTCACCAGCCTGTTCGAGAGAGGCAGCGATCAGGCCTGGCCAAAGAACTGCGCGACCTCCGCCTTCGTCACCTTCTTGTCGGCATCCTTGTCGGCTGTGAGGAAAGCATTTTGAGCGTAGGTTCGCACTTCTGCGGCATCGACCGGCTTGCCTGAAGACTGCAACTCGGCCGTCTTCAACTTGCTGATCCAGCCCTCAAATTCGGTCTGGGTGAGCGCGCCGTCGGCGTCAGTGTCGACAGTAGGAAACTGCTGGTCGACGAAGCTGGCCACCTGCGTCCCCGTTGAAGACGACTGTGCCGGATTTGCCTGGGCCTGTTCCGTGGAGACATTCGCTCCGGGCTGAGCCTGCTGCTGCGCGGCCTGCGGAGCGGCTGGGCCGGCAGGCGCTGCATCGGCCGGCTGATTGGCCGCGGCATCAGGCACGGCCGGATCCAGTCGCGCGCCCTGCGGCGCTGCCGAGCCGGGTTCGGGCGCCGGCTCCGCGCTCTGAGCGGCGGGTCCGCTGGGCGGGATCGCCGTGGTGCCGGGCTGGCTCGGGCCACTCGGTGTAGAGGTCGAGGGCTGCGTGGGCGCCGGAGCGGGGGGAGTGGGGCCCTGCTGAGCCCAGACCTGCGAGCCCACCAGCCCTGCGGCGATGACAATCGTCGATGCTGTGATTTTCTGGATCATGACTCTTCCTTTCATGCGCTTTGCCCTCCAACGCTGGCGCATTTGGCATGGTTTCCGCGCCAAACCCGCGTCCGGGACGAACCGAGCTTCCGCGCACGTCAAGTCGTGCAATGACCACAAACGTTGCCCCGCCCCGCCCAAATGCTCTAGGGGCTGCAACGATTCCTCACCTCCAGACCAGGATGCCCGCCATGGTGCCCCGTTATGCCCGCCCGCAAATGACAGCGATCTGGGAGCCCGAAGCGCGCTTCCGCATCTGGTTCGAGATCGAGGCGCACGCGACCGACGCGCTCGCCGATCTGGGCGTGGTGCCCAAGAGCGCGGCCGAGGCCCTGTGGGACTGGTGGGCGACGCAGCCCGCGATCGACGTGCCCGCGATCGACGCAATCGAGGCCGTCACCAAGCATGACGTGATCGCCTTCCTCACCTGGGTCGCGCAGCAGGTCGGCGATGAAGCGCGTTTCATGCATCAGGGCATGACCAGCTCGGACGTGCTCGACACGTGCCTCAATGTGCAGCTCACTCGCGCCGCCGACATCCTGCTCGACGATCTCGACGCGCTGCTGGCAGCGATCAAGCGCCGCGCCTTCGAACACAAGCTCACGCCCACCATCGGCCGCAGCCACGGCATCCATGCCGTGCCGGTCACTTTCGGCCTCAAGATGGCACAGGCCTATGCCGAATTCTCGCGCTGCCGGGAGCGGCTGGTCGCGGCCCGCGCGGATGTCGCCACCTGCGCCATTTCCGGCGCGGTGGGCACCTTCGCCAATATCGATCCGGCCGTGGAGGAGCATGTCGCTGCCAAGCTCGGCCTCGCGGTGGAGCCGGTCTCGACGCAGGTCATCCCCCGCGACCGCCATGCCATGTTCTTCGCGACTTTGGGCGTGATCGCCAGTTCGATCGAGCGGCTCGCCGTGGAGATCCGTCACCTTCAGCGCACCGAGGTGCTGGAGGCGGAGGAATATTTCTCGCCGGGCCAGAAGGGCTCCTCGGCCATGCCGCACAAGCGCAACCCGGTGCTCACCGAGAATCTGACCGGCCTCGCCCGCGTCGTGCGCTCGGCGGTGGTGCCGGCGCTGGAGAATGTGGCCCTGTGGCATGAGCGCGACATCTCCCACAGCTCCGTCGAGCGCTTCATCGGCCCGGACGCGACGATCACGCTCGACTTCGCGCTCGCTCGGCTCACCGGCGTGGTCGACAAGCTGCTCGTCTATCCCGAGCGGATGATGAAGAACATGAACCGCATGGGCGGCCTGATCCACTCGCAGCGCGTTCTGCTGGCGCTCACCCAGGCGGGCGTGAGCCGCGAGGACAGCTACGCCATGGTGCAGCGCAACGCCATGAAGGTGTGGGAAAGCGATGGGCACCTCTCCCTGCTCGATCTGCTGAAGGCGGACCCCGGCGTCTCCGAGAAGCTGGGCAGCGTGGAGCTGGAGGCGCTGTTCGACCTCGATTATCACCTCAAGCATGTCGACACCGTGTTCAAGCGGGTGTTCGGCAGCGCGGACTGAGCAAAGTCCCGCCATCGCCCCGTCGCTCTCCCGGCGCTCGCCGGTACGACGGCGGGGCGGAGCGGCTCGCCAAACATTCCCACCCTTGTTTGACGGGCCTAGGCAACCGGCCCCTTCGCCCCTATGGTCGGCTGCTAAGGAAAAGGCAGGGGAGCCCAAAACCAATGCAATTCCTGAGAACCGCCTTCTGGGTCGTGCTGGTCATCATCATCATGATGTTCAGTTTCGCCAACTGGAACCCCGTGACCATCAATCTGTGGGGTGGCCTCCAGTTGGAGACCAAGCTGCCGATCCTGGTCATCGTCGCCTTCCTCGCGGGATCGCTGCCCTTCTGGGCGCTGCACAAGGCGACGCGCTGGAGCCTCAAGCGCCGGCTCGAGAATGCCGAGCGGGCTCTTGCCGCAGTGACGCCCACCGCCTATGCGGAGCCTCGTCCAACATCGCCGACGCCGGTGCCGGGTGCCCCGACGCCGCTGCCGCCGGCGGGCCCGGACGACAGGGCAGGCACCAATTCAGGCGAACCATGACGAGCATCATTTATGTCGCGATCGACACTCCCCAACTGACGCGGGCACAACAGATCGTCCAGCAGGTCCGCAATCATGTCGGCGGCATCAAGCTCGGCCTCGAATTCTTCTGCGCAAACGGCCATCACGGCGTGCATGAGATGCGCAAGTTCGGCCTGCCCATCTTCCTCGACCTGAAGCTCCACGACATTCCGAACACGGTCGCAAAGGCTGTCCAGGCGCTGCATTCGCTGGAGCCCGCGATCCTCACCGTGCATGCCGGCGGCGGTCGCGCCATGATGGAGGATGCCAAGGCGGCGGCCGGCATCCATACCAAGGTCGTTGCGGTGACCATGCTCACCAGCCTGGACCAGAGCGACCTCGACGATACGGGCATCGCCGGTGACCCGCACGCCCATGTCGAGCGCCTGACCAAGCTCGCCCGCGAGGCCGGCCTCGACGGCATCGTCTGCTCGGGCGCGGAAGTCGCCCATGCCCGCAAGCTCTGGCCGTCAGGCTTCTTCGTCGTCCCCGGCGTGCGCCCCACCGGCAGCAGCAAGGGCGACCAGAAGCGCGCCGTGACGCCGCGGCAGGCGCTGGACAATGGCGCCTCGATCCTCGTCATCGGCCGACCGATCACGCAAGCGGCGGAGCCGGATATCGCGGCGCGGGAGATCGAGGCGACGCTCTAGAGGTCATTCAGAGTAGCTTTGCCAGACAGACTTGATGCATCATGCCATGATGCATATACATCATGGCATGATTGATAGCGCTGCACCCTGCGTCTGCACCTCTCTGCGCAAGGCCTCGCGCGCCGTCACACGCGTCTATGACGAGCGGCTGGCTCGACATGGAATGACCACGACGCAGTTTGCCGTGCTGCGGCATCTCGTGCGACATGGCCCCCTTTCGCTGAGCCGTCTTGCCGAGTTGCTCGTGATGGACCGCACCTCATTGTACCGCACCTTGGGGCCGATCGAGCGGCAAGGCTGGATCGCGATCGAGCAAGGCCAGGGGCGCGCGAAGCAGGCCGCACTCACCGCGGCAGGAAGATCTGCAATGAAGGCTGCCGAGACGGACTGGGGAGCCTGCCAGACCGACCTCGTGACCGCCATCGGCCCGACGCAATGGGAAGCCCTCGCGCTTCAGCTCCAGGCGCTCGTCGAAACCGCCAGAGGAAAGGCTGACTAATGGCTCCCCTCGCCCGCTTCCTGCCCCCGCCCGGCATCGCCATCGCGGTCGTCGCGGTGACCTTCCTCTCGCTGCTCATCTCGGCAGGCCTGCGCGCCACGCCGGGCGTGCTGATGGTGCCGCTGGAGCTGAATTTTGGCTGGAGCAGGGCCAGCATCTCCTTCGCCGCGGCGCTTGGCATCCTGCTTTATGGGCTGGTGGGACCGTTCGCCGCCGCCTTCATGCAGATCTTCGGCATTCGCCGCACGATGATGGGCGGGCTCGCGCTCATGTCGGCCTCCACCTTTGCCAGCCTCTGGATGTCGCAGCCCTGGCACTATGTGCTGACATGGGGCGTGCTCGCCGGGCTGGGCAGCGGATCAGTCGCGATGGTGCTGGGCGCGGCGATCGTCAATCGCTGGTTCGCGGCGCGGCAGGGCCTGATGATGGGGCTCCTCTCCGCCAGCACCGCCACTGGCGCGCTCATCTTCCTGCCCGTGCTCGCCTGGCTCTCGCGCTATGGGGCCTGGAAGCCGACCGTGATCGCCGTGTGCATCGCGAGCGCGCTGCTCGTGCCCCTCGTTGCGCTGCTCGTCCCCGAGCGGCCGCAGGACGTCGGCACGCGCCGCTATGGCGAGCACGATGATGCACCCGCCGCACCGCTGCCGCAGAGCAAGGCGACCATGTCGCTCGCCTTTACCGCGCTCGGCCGCGGGGCGCGCACGCCGATCTTCTGGCTGCTGTTCGGCACCTTCTTCGTGTGCGGTCTCACCACTAACGGCCTCGTGGGCACGCATCTCATCGCTTATTGCGGCGACATGGGGATCGCACCCGTGGCGGCGGCCGGGCTGCTCTCGCTCATGGGCTTCTTCGATCTGTTCGGGACGACCGCCTCGGGCTGGCTCACCGATCGCTACGACCCCAAGAAGTTGCTCGCCATCTATTATGGCCTGCGCGGTCTCTCGCTGATCGCCCTGCCGTTCCAGGAGTGGAACGCGACCAGCCTCGCTATCTTCTCCGTGTTCTACGGGCTCGACTGGATCGCCACCGTGCCGCCGACGATGAACCTCGCCAACCGGCATTTCGGCGAACGCGAGGCGCCGATCCTGTTCGGCTGGATCCTCGTCGGCCACCAGATCGGCGCCGCTGTCGCAGCCTTTGGCGCGGGGTTCATCCGGCAGGAATATGGAAGCTATCTGCCCGCCTTCGTGCTTGCAGGCTGCTTCGGCGTGCTCGCCTCGGCGGCTTTCCTGATCCCCGCCCGACGCCGGCCGCGCCTGGCGACGGCCTGAGGAAGAACCGCCCGGAACTCCGGACTGCGTTCATTCGTTTCCCTGCCGCGACCAATCCACCCCGGATCAATGGCGCCCGTGGGAGAAACACAATGCCGCTGCTCAATGTCGTCATCATTCTCATCGTCGTGGGCGTCCTGCTCTGGCTGGTGAACAACTATATTCCGATGGACGGCAAGATCCGCGGCATCCTCAATGCCGTGGTGATCATCGTCGTGGTGCTGTGGTTACTTCAGGCATTCGGCCTGCTGGGCTCGCTGGGCGGCCTGCGAGTGGGCTGAACGCCTCTTGCCCACTCGACAAAAGCCGCGCGGCGCGCTAAGCGGCGCCCGTCGCAGCGGCGCGGCATACCGCCCGCCTTGCGCATCTTCGCCGCCGCCCCGCTGGGCCGCGCGCCGGAAGATATGGGAGAAACGTCCGCCTCGTGAGCCTAACAGGGACGAGAGGCGGCCCGCCGGGCGCCCGCTCTTCCCGCTGGAATGCGGACTGCGCTCAAGCTATAATTAAGCCCTGGGATCTAAGGTCCGCCAACATGCGCACGCGCCCCTATCAGCTCGCCGAGCTGGACGACATTCCCGGCACCACGGTGTTCACCGCCAAGCGGTCCCGCGAAGCCTATCATCTTCACCGCTTCTGCATGTCGCTGATGGAAGCCGACAATCGGGAAGCTTTCCGCGCCGATGAGCGCGCCTATCTCGATCGCTTCCGGATGAGCGAGGAGCAGAAGCAGGCGGTGCTTGAGCGCGACTTCAATCGGCTCATCGACCTTGGCGGCAACATCTACTTCCTCGTGAAGCTCTCCAATACGGACGGCTGGAGCGTGCAGAGGGCGGTCAGTTCCATGACCGACATGACCGCGGACGAATATGCCGCCATGATGCGCGCCGGCGGCCGCTCGCCCGATGGCAACCGCTCCAAGCGGAAGGATCACTGATGGCCCGCATCACCGCAGGCGTCGCCACCAGCCACGTGCCCGCCATCGGTGCGGCCTTCGATCATGGCCGCACCGGGGAGCCCGATTGGGCGCCCGTCTTCGCCGGCTATGACTGGGTGAAGGCATGGGAGAAGGAGGAGAAGCCCGACGTGGTGATCCTCTGCTACAACGACCATGCCTCGGCGATGATGCTCGACGTGGTGCCGACCTTCGCCCTCGGCTGCGCGGAAGAATTCGCGCCCGCCGACGAGGGATGGGGCGCCCGCCCCGTGCCCACCGTCCAGGGCCATATCGAGCTTGCCGCGCATCTCGCCGAACAGCTCGTGCTCGATGAGTTCGACCTGACGCTCATGAACCACATGGACGTCGACCACGGCCTCACCGTGCCGCTCAGCCTCATGTTCGGCAAGGTCGAGCAATGGCCGGTCAAGGTGATCCCGCTCGCCGTCAACGTCACGCAGTTCCCCACGCCGTCCGGCAATCGCTGCTGGATGCTGGGCGAGGCGATCGCCCATGCGGTGGAGAGCTATCCTGAGGATCTGAACGTGCAGATCTGGGGCACGGGCGGCATGAGCCACCAGCTTCAGGGTCCGCGCGCGGGCCTCATCAACCCCGAGTTCGACAACGCCTTTCTCGATGGCCTGACGGGCAATCCTGATGCCCTGCGCGCCATCACCCGGCTGGAATATCTGCGCGAGTCCGGCTCGGAAGGCATCGAG
>JAFKLU010000081.1 GCA_017304105.1 Sphingomonadales bacterium | reverse complement strand
GAGCTGGCAGGAATGGCTGGTCGTCCTAGCCCTGCAATTGCGCCGACGTGTGCTCAGCTATCCCGATGGCGCGCTGCTCTATGCGGGCGCTTCTCCGCCGCAGGAGAATTATGACGAGCGGCTGGCGCTGCTTTTCGGGCCGCTGCTTCAGGCTGGCCTGCCGCACCAACTGGCGCGGGGTGCGATCCTCTCCGTGCTGCGCTTCACGATCGGCTGGTCGATCGACGAGCAGGTCGCGCATAGCCGGGGCGCAGATCGCAATCCCGAGACGAGCGAGGGCGACTTCGAGTTCGGCGTGCGGACATTCATCCTGGGCACCGAGAGGCTTGCAGAGCGGGCGCGGGGGTGAAGGCGCCTGTCCTCGGCTGAGGCAGCGCGGGCTGGGTTATGTCTGCTTCCAAAAGATGCGCTAGGGCGGATCGACATTCAGCTCATGCGGGCTGCAAATGGCGCTTTCGCGCGCTTCCGGTGCTCACGTACCATAAGTACGCTGCGCTCCGGGTCACGCAAAAACACCATTTTCGCCTCCGCCTGACCTGGGGCCGAAGGCGACCGTAGGGCAATGTCGATCCACCCTAGACGTCCGGGGTGTCGCGCGGTCGGGCGGCTCTTCGGGGCAGGCCGGACAAAAGCGGCAGTGCGCATGCCCGCGCCGCTTAACTCTTCTTCCTCGGCCTCGCCTTGGCTGCGTTGAGCGCAGCTGCCGCGCGGACGAGGGCCTTGAAGGCGGTCGCGTCGATCTCCTCGCCTTCATGGACGTCGATGGCGCGGCGGGCATTGCCTTCCAGGCTCGCATTGAACAGGCCCGCCGGGTCGTCCAGTGAGGCGCCCTTGGCGAAGGTGAGCTTGACCACGGCCTTGTAGGTCTCGCCGGTGCAGATGATCCCGGCGTGCTCCCACACCGGTACGCCGCGCCATTTCCAGGTCTCGATCACCTCGGGAACGGCCTCATGGATCAGGGCGCGCAGGCGGGCGAGGGTCGTACCGCGCCAATCCCCGAGCGTGGCGATCCGCTCATCAATGAGCTGGGACGGGGAGCTTTCCTCCGCAGACGCGCTCGTCGACATGATGCTCGCTCCTCGGCTGCCTCTTGGCCGCGCGGTTCTGCTCCCGCAGGAGCACCGGTTCAAATCCGTGAGGGGCAAAGTCTAGAACCGGCCGCCGGAGACGTCAAATCCGGTGCCGGGCGCGGCAGGGCGGCGCGATGGAACCGGCCTGTGCGGCTGTGCGTTTCTCGATCAGCAAACACAGATCCGGGAGCACATCATGCTTTGGACCATCGCCGTCATTCTTCTCGTCCTCTGGGCGCTGGGTTTCCTCGCCCTGCACGTTGGAGGCGGGCTCATCCATCTCCTGCTCGTCATCGCGGCGGTGGTCGTGATCTACCAGCTCGTCACGGGAAGGCGGGCCCTCTAGCTGAGTTTCGCCGGGGCTTGTCTACGCGATCACCCCGGCGACCACGGCCTTCAGAATATCTGCCGCGTCTCGCGGCGGGAGACGGACCTGCAATCCGCGCTGGCCGCCATTGAGATAGACAAGATCATGGGCGAGGGCGCTTTGCTCCATCGCGATCGGTACGGCGCGCATCTGGCCGAAGGGGCTGATGCCGCCGACCTTGTAGCCGGTGACGCGCTCCGCATCGGCGGGCTTCATCATCTGCGCGGATTTGCCGCCGAACGCGGCGGCAAGCTTCTTCATCGAGACCTCATGATCCGAGGGGATGATGACGCAGGCAGGCTTGCCATCGACCAGCGCCATTAAGGTTTTGAGGACGCGCGCCGGACTTTCGCCGAGCGCCTCGGCGGCCTGCAGGCCGATCCGGTCGGCGCCGGGGTCATAATCATAGCTATGCACGGAGAAGGTAATTCCGGCCTGTTCCAGCGCCCTTGTCGCGCGCGTGGCTTTCGACATGATTGGTTCTCCCGTGCGATAGGTTCGCCTGCTGTAGCGCCCACGCAAGCATGGAAAAAGCCATGGCGGCGGCATGGTTAATCCCCCGGCAGGCATAAGGATTAGCCCTTTACTCAAGTCTGATCGGCAAATTCGTCCAATAAAAGGCGAAAGAAGTGGGCCGATGCTGAAGCGAATCGACGTGGCCGATGTCCAACTCGGCATGTACATCCACAAGCTTGAAGGGAGCTGGCTGAAGCACCCCTTCTGGCGCACCAAGTTCCTGCTCACCGACGCGCAGATCCTGGCGGACCTGCGGGCGAGCGATGTGGAAGGCGTGCTGATCGACGTCGAGAAGGGCGACGACATCACCGGCTCGCATTCGGGGGACAACGGGTCGGGGCCGCGCGCACCCATGCCGGGCGGCGGCGAGCGCAGTCGCGGCGCCAGCATCGTCGACCGCGCGCGCATGGAGCGCCTCCACGTCCAGCCGCCGAGGCCGGCGCCCAGCAATGTCATCCCGTTCAATCCGCGCTCGACCGAGCCGCTCAGCACCGCGCGCGAGGTGGGCCACGCCAAGGCGATGGTCGCGCGGGCGAGCAAGATACTCTCGGGCGTGTTCGAGCAGGCGCGGCTTGGCAAGGCGATCAGCAAGGGGCAGGTGGAGCCGATCATCGAGGACCTGTTCTGCTCGATCCAGCGCAACCCGCACGCCTTCAACGGCCTGATGCGCATCCGCCGCGAGAACAGCTCGCTCTATGCCCATGGGCTGGCGGTCAGCGCGCTCATGATCGCGCTGGGCCGGCAAATGGAGCTGGGGGATGAGCGCGTGAAGGAGGCCGGTCTCGCCGGCCTGCTCATGGACGTGGGCATGGGGCACCTGCCGATCGACGTCTCGACTATTCTGGACGATCTGTCCGACATCCAGCGCGCGATTGTGGAGACGCACACCACGCTCGGCTACGAATTCCTCACCATGGGGGGCGAGCTCTCCGAGGAAGTGCGGCAGGTCTGCCTTGAGCATCACGAGCGCTATGATGGCAGCGGTTATCCGCGCCAGCTGGTCGGAGAGGAGATCGGTCTTTTCGGCCGCATGGCGGCGATCTGCGACGTCTATGATTCCTACACGTCAGACCGGCCGCATCGGCCGCGGATCGATCCCAATGCCGCACTCGGGCTGATGAGAGCACAGGAAGGCGAGTTCGACGATGACATTCTGGATCAGTTCATTGAGAGCGTCGGCGTCTATCCGATCGGTTCTGTGGTGCGGCTGACGACTGGGCGGCTCGCGCTGGTGGTGGACCAGAATATCGGAGACTATACGCGGCCGCGCGTCTGGTCCTTCTACGACATCGCCTCGCGCCGCGTGATCAAGCCCGAGGATCTGGACCTGAGCCGGTGCCGCGGCATCGTGGAGATTGTCTGCAGCGACGACGCGTCGGAATATGGCATCGAGAACTTCCCCGCGATCCGCGAAATGGTGTTCAACAGCGCCTGCAAGGTCTTGATGTAGTTCTCCTTCCGGGCCGCCAGGTCGAAGCGCAAGCTAAACCGCTTGGCGGCGGCGCGAGCCTCCATTAGCCTCATGCCCAACAAGCGGCAAAGCCGCGGGAGAGGAGAGTGGCATGAAGAATTTCGCGGGGAAGGTCGCGTTCGTCACCGGCGGCGCGAGCGGCATCGGCCTTGGCATGGCGCGCAATTTCCTGGCCGAGGGAATGAAGGTCGTCATCGCCGACTATAATCAGGAACATCTCGACCAGGCCCGCGAGGTGCTGAAGGGCAACAACGCCACGCATCTCATCAAGGTCGACGTTGCGGACCGCGCCAGCCTGCGCGCGGCGGCGCAGGAGACGCTCGACGTGTTCGGCAAGATCCACGTGCTGTGCAACAATGCCGGCGTGGGCGGCGGTGGCCTCACGATCGATCCCGAATTCGATGAATGGGACCGGGCGATCGGGATAAACCTAGGCGGGGTGGTCAATGGCGTGAAGATCATCGCGCCGATCCTCATCGCGCAGGGCGAGGGCGGGCATATCGTCAACACCTCGTCCATGGCGGGCATGGTGCCGCTGCCGCATATGGGCGCCTATTCCGCCAGCAAATATGCGGTGCGCGGCTTTACCGAGGCGCTGCGCATGGATCTGGCGCCGCACGGCATCGGCGTTTCCTGCCTCTATCCCGGCGCGGTGCGCACGCAGCTTGTCGACATTCCAGAGGACGACAGCGGCGCTCCTCCGGGAGAGCTGGGCGAGTTCACCAAGAATCTGTGGGCGGCGATGCGCGTCGCGGTCGATCCCATGGATATGGGCCGGCTGGTCCTTGAGGCGATCCGCGAGAACCGCTTCCACATCCTCACGCATACCGAGTTTCTCGACGAGGTGAAGGAGCGCCACCGGGCGATCGAGGAAGCCTTCCTGACCGATCTCCCCGTGCCGCAGGCGCGCGCCGACTTCGAGAATTACCGGCGGGCGACGGTGGATCGGTTGTTCTCGATGGAGGCGAAGGATTAGGGTTTGTCCTGATCGGATTGAAGCAAGCCCATCCCGTTCGTGTCGAGTCCTTCGACTGCCCGCTTGCAGCAGGCGCTCAGGGCTCGACACGAACGGCTTTAGGTAAGCACTAGAAATCGATGACGAATACTGAAGGTCCGAAGCTGACTGCGCCGCCTTAGGCGGGGATCAGCCCCGTCGCGCAATAGCTCTCGACGATGCTGTCGAACAAGGCGATGTCGCCCCGGCTGCGGGCCGCTAATTGCGCGCCGCCTATCGCCGCGAAGATCGCGAAGGCGCGCTTTTCGGTCGCGGTGGGATCGGCGGCGGGATCGGCGAGGCGGAGCACCTGGGCTAGCCAGGCGACGTTGATGTCGGCGAAGGCGCGGACTTCGCTTTTCACTGCCTCGGGCAGATCGTCATGCTCGGCGGCCATGAAGCCGCACATGCACATGCGATTATCATTCTCCAACGCGCGGCGGAACACCGCGACATAGCGGCGCAGCAAGGTCGCGGGATCGGACGTCTCGGCGAGGAAACCATCGAGCGTCGCGCGCGCATCCTCGCCGTAACGCCGGGCGAGGGCGGCGCCGAGATCGGCCTTGGTCGGGAAATGATAATGGATGCTGGCGCTCTTGATGCCGACCGCCTTGGCAAGATCGCGGAAGCTGAGGCCCTGATAGCCATGCGCCTGCACGATGGCGCGGGCGAGGGTCATGATGGTTTCGCGCGTGTCGAGCATGGTGCGGGCTTCCTTCGATCTGGCGGTAGATAGGCGTTGACAGGGGCGGCGCATAGCCTTCTCATGCGCCTATCTATCACTAGGTAGAGTCGGGGAAGGCCATGAAGATCTATGACCGTCAAGGGACGCCCAACGCCGCGCGTGTGCGCATCGTCGTCGCGGCCAAGGGGCTGGAGGAGCAGGTCGATTATGTGAAGGTGGATCTGGTCGCGGCCGAGCAGAAGCAGGACTGGTTCCTGAAGCTCAATCCCATCGGCAAGACGCCGGTGCTGGTCTGCGAGGATGGGCTGGTGCTCTCCGAATCGCCCGCGATCACCGAATATCTGGACAATCTGGATGGCGACCCGATCCTGACCGGCCGCACGGCGCGCGAGAAAGGGCTCATCTGCATGATGCAGCGGCGCGTCGAGATCATGCTGCTCGATCCCGTCGACGATTATTTCCACTATGGCACAAAGGGGCTGGGCGAGGCGCTGCGGCCATGGCGCATGCCGGACTGGCCGGCGAAGAAGGACTGGGGCGAGCGGCGCGGGCGGCTGGCGGTGGAGAACCTGCCCTATTTCGACGGGGTGCTGCGCGAGCGGCCGTTTCTGGCCGGGGAGGCGTTTTCGCTGGCCGATATCTCGCTGTTCGCGGGCTATGCCTTTGCGAAAGGGGCGGGGCTGCCGATCGCGGCGGAACTGACGGCGCTGCACGACTGGTGGGCGCGGGTCGGCGAAGTGCCGGCGGTGAAGAACCGGAGCGGGCAGGGTTTTTAGGGGGCGACGAAACTCCCCTCCTCTTCATGGGAGGGGCCGGGGGTGGTGCGTCGCACGTGGCGTTCATTCGCTGCACGAGCGATGCTGACGCATCGCCCACCACCCCACCCCTCCTCTGAAGAGGAGGGGCTAGTAAGGCGCTGGGACGATCGCGTTCCGCAACCTGACCGAGACGGAAATCCGCCACACAAGCGCTTGCGTCGAAGCTTCTGAAACGCCAGTGCAAAGGAGGACGCGGAAGCGACTTTAGGCGAATCGCTCTTAGGAGGCACGAGGATGGAACAGTTCAGCAAAACGCTCAAAGGCATCAAGGATCGCGGCGCGGCGCAGCTCTTCATCGATGGCGAGTGGCGCAAGAGCAGCGGCAGCAACGAGCTGACGGTCGTCACGCCGCACAATGAGGAAACGGTCCTCACCTATTTCGAGCCGACTATCGCGGACGTGGACATCGCGGTCGCGGCGGCGCGCAAGGCCTTCGATACCGGCCCCTGGCCGAGGATGAGCCCGCCCGAGCGCGGCGTGTACCTGAAGAAGGTCTCCGACATATTGATGGCCCGCATGCCCGAACTCGCCGAGGCCTGGACGGGTCAGGTTGGCGCGGTGATCGGTTTCACCAGCAAGGCCAGCTATCAGGTGCCCGGCCTGTTCAAATTCTATGGCGAGCTGATCGACACCTATCCGTTCATCGAGGAGCGCATCGGCTCCATGGGCGGCAACAAGGTGCGCGTGGTGCAGGAGCCGGTCGGCGTCGTCGCGGCGATCACGCCCTGGAACGCGCCGCTCGTGCTGCTGGTCTACAAGGTCGCGGCGGCGCTGGCTGCGGGCTGTACCATGGTCTGCAAGCCCTCGCCCGAGACGCCGATCGACGCGCACATCCTGGCCGAGGCGATTGCCGAGGCTGGCATTCCGGCCGGCGTGTTCAACATGCTGCCGGCCGGCCGCGAGGTGGGCGACCATCTCGTCCGCCATCCGGGCATCGACAAGATCAGCTTCACCGGCTCGACCGCCGCTGGCAAGCATATCGCCGCCGTCGCCACGGATCGTCTGGCGCGCGTGTCGCTGGAGCTGGGCGGCAAGTCGGCTGCGATGATCCTCGAAGATGCGGACATGGACCATGTGCTCAAGAGCCTCGTGCCCTATTCCATGCCGATCACCGGGCAGGTCTGCTTCTCGCTGACGCGCGTGCTGGTGCCCAAGAGCCGCAAGGACGAGATCATCCAGGCCTATACGGGCGCCGTCTCCAAGGTGAAGGTGGGCGATCCCTTCCAGGCGGACACCGGCATGGGTCCGCTCACCATGCAGCGCCAGCTTGAGCGTGTGCAGGGCTATATCGAGAAGGGCAAGGCCGAGGGCGCCAAGCTGGCGCTGGGCGGTGGCCGTCCGGCGGACCTCAACCGTGGTTTCTTCGTCGAGCCGACCGTGTTCACGGACGTCGATCCGAGCATGACCATCTTCAAGGAAGAGATCTTCGGCCCGGTCGTCTCCTTCGTCGATTATGACGACGAGAAGGACATGATCGCCAAGGCCAATGACACGATCTACGGCCTGCACGGCGCAGTCTACACGCAGGACGCCGAGCGCGGCTTCGCGGTCGCGCGTGAATATCGCGCAGGCTCGGTGACGATCAACGGCATGATGGTGGACATCCACATGCCGTTCGGTGGCTTCAAGCAGTCCGGCCTCGGCCGCGACGGCGGCCTTGAGGGGCTGGAGAATTATCTGGAGACCAAGGCGGTCTACATGCCCTGATCGGGCGGGATCGCTGGAGACAAGAGGAGGCGCTCGGGAGACCGGGCGCCTTTTCGTTTCTCGTCGGCTCCACCCACGGGCTTGAAGCTGCGGCGCACGTCCCCAGATTTCACTCCTGAAACGCGCGCCCGCTGGCGCTTGCGCGCCATGGGCGCTAGGGTCGCGGCAACGACCTGAACAGGAGCAGGATATGGCTTCCCTATCTGAGCGCGCCGACGCGCTCGAACATGAAATGGCCCTGGAACTTGAGCGGAAAGTCGCGGAGATCCAGCCGATCCGCTCGCCCATCTATGTGTCTGGCGAATATGACCCCGCCAGCCCCCGGCACGACCTGTTTGATGCGCTGGATGCCGGCAAGCGTTTCCTCATGGGGCCGGACCCGCGCATCCCCGCCATGCCGGAAAAGCCAACACTGCAGGATTTCTTCCGCATGCGTTTCGGCAACACGCAGCATGTGATGCAGAGCGCCAGGCTGGCGCGCGCTGCCGGGCATGACGAGAAGGTGGTGCTGGCCTGCCTGCTGCATGACATCAGCGTCACCGGTTTCCTGTGCGGTGACCATGGCTATTGGGGGGCGCAGCTCGTCGAGCCCTATGTGGACGAGGAAGTGAGCTGGGCGATCCGCGCGCACCAGATCCTGCGCTTCTTCCCCGATCCCTCGGTGGGCTACGAATATCCCGAGGCCTATATCAAATATTTCGGTCCCGACTTCACTCCGGACCGCTACGTCCACGAGGCGTATGAACGCATCAAGGACCACAAATATTATATGACCGGGCGGCTGATCTGCCTCAACGACTATTATGCTTTCGATCCCAATGTGCGGGTCGAGCTGGAGGAGTTCGAGGACATTATCGGGCGCAACTTCCGGCAACCCGAAGAGGGGCTCGGCTATGACCACAGCCCCTGCGCCCATATGTGGCGCACGATCAGTATGCCGAGGCTGGCGCTTTAACGCGCGGCATCTTGAAAAACCTGTCGCCCGCAGCGTAGGCGAAGGGCTCTGCCGAACGGGGTAGGGCACTTCGCTCCGTCGGCGAGGGCTGTGGCTTCGCTCAGCCCGGATCTTGGGGGATTTCCAGTTGGCCACTTCGCCGCGTCGCTTCACCTGGCCGAAGCTCGACAAGTTCACGCTCATGCTGGTCGCCACCGTGGCGCTGGCGACGCTGCTGCCCGCGCGGGGCGGGTTCGTGCCGGTGGTGGACATAATCGGCCGCGCCGCGATCATCCTGCTCTTCTTCCTGCATGGCGCCAATCTTTCGTCCGAGGCGGTGAAGAATGCGCTCGGCCAGTGGAAGCTGCAATTGCTGGTGCTCGGGAGCACTTTTCTGCTGTTCCCGCTGATCGGCCTCGCCATGGGGCCGCTCAGCGGACGGGCGATCGATCCGGCGCTTTATACGGGCCTTTTGTTCCTCTGCTGCCTGCCCTCCACGGTGCAATCCTCCATCGCGCTCACCTCCATCGCGCGGGGCAATGTGCCCGCCGCGATCTGCGCGGCCTCTGCCTCCAACCTGTTCGGTATCGTGCTGACGCCGCTGCTGACCGGGCTCCTGCTCGCCAGCCAGAGCGCGATCAGCTTCGATGCCGTCTGGTCGATCGTGAGCACGATCCTGCTGCCCTTCGCGGCGGGGCAACTGCTCCACAAGCGGATCGGCGGCTGGCTCAAGGCGCGCAAGCCGATCTTCTCCGTCGTGGATCGCGGCTCGGTGCTCATCATGGTCTATTCCGCGTTCGGCAAGGCGGTGGTGGGCGGCATCTGGCAGACCGTCTCGGCGATCGATCTCGGCATCCTTATCCTGTTCTGCATCGCCCTGCTCGCGGTGGTGGTGATCGCGCTGCGAGTGGCCTCGCGGCTGGCGGGGCTCAACCAGGCGGATGAGGCGGCGCTGGTGTTCTGCGGCTCGGTCAAGTCACTCATCACCGGTGTGCCGATGGCGAGCGTGCTGTTTCCGGCGGCCATGGTGGGCGCGATCGTGCTGCCGCTTATGATCTTCCATCAGACCCAGCTCATCATCTGCGCGTTCCTCGCGCGCGGCTATGAGCGGCGGGCGCTGAGCGCGAATCCGTCTCCCTGATCCGTTCGGCAGGCGCTGAAAGGTAGGGGCGTTACTGCCCCGCCGGCGCTCCCATGTTCGGCGCGAGCGGGAAATTGCCGTCATAGGGCGGCCAGTTCGGCACGGGCCGCGTCGCCTCCGGGTAGAGGAAGGCTGTGTAGACGTCGCGGATCTTGCCGTCGTCGATGTAGAAATATTCCATGAGGTGGTTGCGGCGCTTCACATTGCCCGGCTCGCGGATGAACGTCGCGATGGCGAGCACGGCCTGCGCCTCCACGTCCACCACCGGATAGCGCCGGCCCGCTACGAAGGCGACGCCGAAGCGCCCCTGGCCGGACATGCAATCGCCGCGACCCTGATAGCCCTCGTTCCGGCGGTCGTCCTCGAGCGGACGGCCCGTGACTTCCAGCCCGTTCTCGAAGCGGGTGCAGCCGGGATGGGCGAGGATGGGCGAGGCGTCCCTGGCGACGATCCCGTCGAAATAGCTCTCGGTGACGGCGACCAGTTCATCCCGCGTCAGCTTGCGCCCGGCGGGATTGAGGCGCGCGGCCGGCGGCGGCTTGGCGATGAAGGTCTTCACGTCGAACACCGCCTTGTTGTCCTGCGGGCTGATGCCGGGATCGCTCGCTCGAGTGAACCAGCTCGCATTGCCTGTTTCGGGGTCATAATAGCGCCGGTCCCCCGGGCCGACCCCGGTCGCACTCTTCCACAGCCCGTCGCCGACGGCCTGCGCTACCGCATTCTCGGTCTGACGGAAGCCGTAGACGAGCGACGCCTGCTCCGGTTTGTGAGCGACGAGCGCCTTCATGTAGCGATCGAGCATGGTGGTCAGGCACGGGCGGTCGCAGCGTGGCTCCTCCGCGGCGAAGGCGGCCTGCGGGACGGCCAGCGCCAGAGCGGTGGCGGAAAACGCCTTCACGGATGCGCGCATGATCTTCCTCTCCCTTTTCCGACCAGCCTAAGCGCTGGCACAGGGACGGACAATCGCGCAATCCGCCGGGGCCCATCGTTCTGCCGCCTCGATCAACTTGCCGGCAAAGCGATTCCGTTCCCCGGCTTCGAGCCAGCGGAGGAGCCGGTTGGCGCACGTGGTCGATGGGCCGGTAGCGGCCGGAAAAAAAAAGGCGCCGCCTCCCTGGGGAAGCGGCGCCTCGTTCTGTATCTAACCGACGATCAGAACTTCTTGCCGAGTTCGACGAACCACTGGCGCGGCGCGCCGGGCTGGCCGTTGACGTTCGGGAAGCCGATGTCCTGATAGACGAAGAAGTTGTGGTAGTAGCGCTTGTCGAACAGGTTGCTGACGCCGAGCGAAACAGTGACCTGATGCTCGTCGTTCGCGTAGCTCAGGCGGCCGTTGAACAGCGAGTAGGCCGGCTGGTTATAGGTATTGCGGGCGGCGCTCATCGCGATGTTGCCGGTGTAGAACCAGTCCAGGCGCGGCGTGATCGAGCCGCCGAGCGGTTCGGCCTCGATGCGGTACTGGATGCCGAGCGTGCCGTTCCATTCCGGCAGACCGGCGAGACGATCGTTGGCACGGGTCGCGATCTTGAGGTCGGGCGAGTCGAACTTCGCAAAGCCGATCGCGCCGTTGATGGCCAGACCCTCGATCGGACGGACTTCCATCTCGACCTCGAAACCCTTCACCTTGCCCGGCGTGTTCACATAATAAGTGCGGGGGATGGAAAGCACGCCCACGCCGTTTGCGAGGTTGCGGGTCTCGGTGGCCGGATCGAACGGGGTGGCGCGGCAGGATGTCGCGCCGGCGCCGCCCGCCGCGAACGGCACGAGCACGCAGGTGCCCGCCTGCGGAGCGCCCGAGAGGATGTTGGTTTCCGCGCCCGTCACGCCCGTGTAGCGCGACTTGTAGTCGGTGTAGAAGGCCGCCACGTTGAGGCGCAGCTTGCGATCCCACAGGTCCGCCTTGAAGCCGAGTTCATAAGCGAGCGTCTCGTCGCTGCCGAAGCTCACCACCTGAGTGGGCTGCTGCGGACGGGCATTGTAGCCCGGGAGGCGGGCGCCGGTCGCGGCCGACGCATAGACCATCAGTTCCTGACTGAAGCGATAGTCGACGCCGATCTTCCAGTCGAAGCGCGTGGCGGCCGGCTGGATCTTGAATGCCGTGTCGCCCTTGGTGAGATCGAGCACCGGATTGGTGTCGAGCACGTTCGAGAAGTCCACCGACTTCTTGTCGTCCGAATAACGGCCGCCCAGCGTGATGCCGAGGCCTTCCATCGGCTTCACCGTCACGTTGGCGAACACCGCCTTGCTGAGCGGATCATATTTGATGTTCTGGATCTTGTAGAAGGCGCTCTGCGGCGAATAGGTGATCGCGTGGGTGAAGCCATCGCCCTCGAAATAGAAGCCGCCGGCGACCCAGTCGATGAGGTCGGACTTGCCCGACAGGCGCACTTCGAAGTTCTTGTACTCCTCGCCAATGTTGAGCAGCGTGTGCTCCAGCACCAGCGGCGAGCCGTCGATGTCGAAGCTGTGGTCTTCCGTCATCTTGCGGAAGCCGGCGATGGCAGTCAGGTCGATGCTCTCGGTGAGGCCGACGACCAGCTTGCCCGAGACGCCCCAGTTGTCGAGCCGCGTGACGGGGCTGAACGCCGCACCACCGCGATTGCTGCGGCCGTTGTGGAAGGTGCTGGCCGGCGTTGCCGGGCTGCCCGCATAGGCCGCGCCTGCAGCATAGGCAGGAATGGCGACGCCTGCGCCGACGGGGTCGGTGTAGGTCGCGTAGGTGGTGAACGGATCGCCGGTCACGAAGCGGCTGTCATAGCGGACGCCGAAATAGTTGGCCTGCGCCTGCAGGTTGTTGCCGCCGGGGCTCGTCACAACCATGAGCTGGTCGGCCGGGTTCTCGGAGCGGTCGCGCGTATAGTCACCGATCAGCGTCAGCGAGACGTTGTCGACCGGCTCCCAGCGCAGGCTGCCGCGCACGGCGCGGACATCCTCGCCGCCCAGACGGCCGACGGTGCAATCGTCCGCCTTGAAGTTGTTCGAGGTGGTGTTGATGGCGCTCGCATAAGGCAGGTTGCCGGCCAGCGCCGGGGTGCCCTTGCGCTCCATGTCGCAGCGGAAATCGAGCATGCGCTGATAGCCGTCGCGCTTCTTGGAAACGCCGGAGACCGACAGGCCGAGATTGGATGTGAGCGGCACGTTGAAGCCGGCGCGGATGTCCATGCGGTTATAGGAGCCGAGCGTCGCCTGCACATAGGCCGAGGTCTCAGTGAGGCTCGGTGCCTTGGAAACGATGTTGACGGCACCTGCGAGCGCGTTACGGCCGAACAGCGTGCCCTGGGGGCCGCGCAGAACCTCGATATGGTCGAGATCGAGCAGGTCGAAGTTCGAACCGAGCAGCAGCGGATAATAGACGTCATCGACATAATAAGCGACGGACGGCTCGGAACCGAGGCTGGTATCCGCCTGGCCGATACCGCGAATGAAGGCCGAGACGCCGGGGCCGAAGGCGCCCTGCACGCGGCGGAAGGTGGCGTTTGGAACCGCCTGCGAGAGATCGGCGGTGCTCTTGAGGCCGCGCTCGTTCAGCGTCTCGGATGCGACGGCGGTGATGGCGAGCGGCGTGTCCTGCATGTTGGTCGCCTGACGCGTCGCGGTGACGACGATATCCTCGATGCCCGACGACTGGCTATCGGCCGCCTGATCCTGCGCCCAGGCCGGCGCGGCTGCGGCAATGAGCGCGGCGGCGGACGCCGACGCCATGAACAATCTCGTCATACAAACTCCTCCCTAAACTTCAACAAAACGGCGAGACTGCGTTGTTCACAGTCGAAGCGCACGTGAGGGGCGGATTATTCAAACTTGGCGAAGACAATTGACCCAAGCGGTAAACACTCTTGCTGTCGGGCAAACAGCGTGGGGCAAGGCGGGGCTTCTTTCGGGAGTGTTGCAGATAAGCGCCAGAAGGGAGCGGCCGCCCCCGGCCAGCCCGCGCCGGGGCATCTTCCAGCGCCGCAATCGGGGTGACGCTCGTCAACTTGCCCTTGCGTGCGTGCCGTCCTACCACCGCCTTCCGAACTGCGGGAGGACGGCCCATGACCATCAAGCTCTCCGATTATGAGAAAGGCGCCGATTTCGAAGGCGATTACGATGCCGCCCTCGCCAAGCTCCAGCATCGTCTGGAGAAGATACAGGTCGCTCACCTCCTGCACCGCAAGCGCAGCGTGGTGATGCTGGAGGGCTGGGACGCGGCGGGGAAGGGCGGCATCATCAAGCGCATGACCGCGCTGCTCGATCCGCGCTATTTCCGCGTCTGGTCGATCGGCGCGCCGACGGAGGAGGAGCTTGGCCATCATTTCCTCTGGCGTTTCTGGAGCCGCTTGCCGGCCGACAGGCACATCGCGATCTTTGACCGGAGTTGGTACGGGCGCGTGCTCGTCGAGCGGGTCGAAGGCTTCTGCACCGAAAAGGAGTGGAAGCGAGGCTATGACGAGATCAACGAGTTCGAGGCGCAGCAGGTCGACAGCGGCACCGCGATCGTGAAACTGTTCATCCACATCACCCAGAAGACGCAGGACAAGCAGTTCGCCCAGCGCCTGGACGATCCCTTCAAGCGCTGGAAGACGGGCCTGGAGGATTATCGCAACCGGGAGCGGCGCAAGGACTATCTCGAAGCCATGGCCGAGATGTTCAAGCGCACCGATACGCGCTGGGCGCCCTGGCATGTGATCGACGGCAATGATCGCGTCTCGGGCCGCATCGCCGCGCTGACCCTCGTCGCCGATGCGCTGGAGAAGCATGTGCCGATGAAGATGCCGGACGCCGATCCCGCCGTGGTCAAGCTGGCGCGCGAGGCCTTTGGCTACGAGCCCAAGAAGGGCTGAGCACCCGGTGACGGTCGAGGCGGTGATGCTGGACGTGGACGGCGTGGTGATCATCCATCCGCGAACGAAACGTCCGGCGGCGAGGGAGGGGCCTCAGTCCTGCCGTTCGTAGGGGATCGCGCGTCCGCGCCATTCGAGCAGCAGCCGCTCGCCCTCGATCCTCACGCGCGTGGCGCTGAACGCGGCCACGCCCATGTCGTTGGGTTCCAGAACCACGTGCAGCCTCACCCCCTTGCCCGGCGGGACCGGGAAGACGGGGGAGACCGTCCCATAAAAGGGTTCGGCGAACTGGATGGTTTTGGGGACGCGGCCGTCTAGATCAGTGGCCCAGCCGGAGGGCTGGGTATAGGCGATCGCCGGGTCGCCCTTGTCGAAATCAAGCTTGAAATCGACGCCCGCGACCGCATTGCCGTCCGGCCATGTCACGATCAGCGAGAAGGGCGCCTCCTCGCCCTGCGTGACGTGATCGAGGCGGAACCGCGCGGGCTTTGGCGTGGGCTCCGTGGTGAGCAGCAGCACGCCATCGGCGCATTCCCAGCCACCTTCCGCCGTCTCGTCGACCGCGCCTTCGCTCAGGCCATAGCGGAAATGACCGTCCTTGCCGATCTCCAGCATCGAGGCGGTGTCCGGCCCCGCCACGGCCCGGAACAGTCCGGTCGGGCAATCGGCCGCTTTGGCGGGCATGGCGATCAGGATGCCGAGCAGCAGGGCGATCGCCGCTTTCACCCAGGATAGCCGATGGCGGTGATTTCCCATTCCTTCTCGCCACCGGGGAGCAACACGCGGCGCAGATCGCCGACCGCCGCGCCGCGCAATGCACGCGCCAGCGGGCTGTCCCAGCCGATGCGGCCGCTGCCGGCATCCGCCTCATCATTGCCGACGAGCGTGACGACGCGCTCATTGTCTTCCTCATCGGCGATGGTGACGATGGCGCCGAAATAGGCGCGGCTCTTGTCGGGCTGCTGCCTCGGGTCGACGACCTTGGCGGCCTTCATCCGCTGGGCGAGCCAGCGCAGGCGTCGGTCGATCTCCCGCATCCGCTTGCGGCCGTACAGATAGTCGCCATTCTCGCTGCGATCGCCATTGCCCGCCGCCCAGCTCACGATCTCGACGATACGCGGCCGCTCCTCGCCGAGCAGCTGATCATATTCGGCGCGCAGGGCGGCAAGGCCCGTGGGCGTGATATAGTTGGGAGCGTTCCCCGCCGCGCCCATTTCAGGTGCGACGCTTGCCGCGCGGCCGCTTGGCATAGAGCAGCGCGGCGGCCAGTGCTGCCGATCCGATGCCAACGCCGACCCAGAAAGACTTGGTTGAGCGGTCGCCGTTCGCGGCGTCCGTCGGCGCGGCTTCGCTGGAAGTCGCTTGCTCGGGCGCCGGGGTGTCTGTCGTCTGATCGGTCATGATTAAGGCCACTCTTATCCAAAAAGCCGGGCCGTCCTCCTTAGCGCCGTGCGCGCGTCGTTTCAGCATCCAATTTGATGCCGGTTTGATGATAATCTGCGATCCTTCTCAAAAGCGGAGTTGGGGACATGAGCGAACCGAGCGTCGCAAGCCTTCTCGCGGACGAATATCTGCTGCTCCAGAAGCGGATCGAGGAGTTCGATGCGCGGCTGCTGACAATCAAGGCGTGGAGCGTGAGCTTCGCGGCCGCCGCGATCGGCCTTGCCTGGCAGCAGAGCAGCCCGCGGCTGCTGCTGGTGTCGGCGATCAGCGCCTGCGCCTTCTGGATGGTCGAGACGGTGGTGAAGACGCACCAGCGCGCGCATTATCCGCGCCTGAGCGTGATCGAGGACCATTTCGCCGGCCGGTGCAATACGCCACCCATGCAGATTTCGGCATCGTGGCGCGCGGCGAGTGAGGCGAAAGGCAGGCTTGGGCGCTATCTGACCCATGCGCGCTACGCCAATGTCTGCCTGCCGCATGTGCTGATCGCCGCGCTCGCGCTCGGGCTGTTCTTTCTCGCGCCGCCGGTCAAGGAGCCTGTGCGGCAACCGCGCCTGTCGATCCTGTTCAACTGAGCGGAGCGCGGGCTCAGCCGGGCTGCCCCTTGCCAAGATAGCGGCTGAGCGGCGCCCTGGCGTTCTGGCTCGGGTTCTGCACCGGATTGACGAGATCGTAGACCACCGCATTCTCAAGCACGCGCTGCACGTAATTGCGCGTCTCGTAGATCGGAATATCCTCGACCCACTGGACGATGTCGCCGCCCGAGAGGCGCGGGTCGCCATTGGCCCGGAGCCACTTGTTCACATTACCCATGCCGGCATTATAGGCCGCCACGGCCAGCGGGTAGCTGCCGCCATAATAGTTCAGCAACTGGCGGAAATAGGTGCTGCCAAGCTGCATGTTGTAGCTGGGCTCGAACAGCGCGCCGGTATCGTAGGAAAGGCCCATCTTGCCGGCCACTTCCGCCGCCGTCGCGGGCATGAGCTGCATGAGGCCGCGCGCGCCCGCACGGGAGACGATCGCGCGGTCGAACTGGCTCTCCTGCCGCGTGATGGCGTGGATCATCGTCCAGTTCATCTGCTGGCTTTCCGGCACTTTCATGCGCGGGAAGCTGGCGTCGGCATAGCCGGAGAGGCCGCTCGCGGTCGCCCGGCGGCCGACCATCACGCCGAGATCGGGCCTGCCCAATGTGCGCGACAGCTCGGCGGCGAGCAGATGGTCTTCATCTGTCTCGGCGGTGGCGGCGATGGCGCGCACGAACTTGGACTGGTCCATCCACTGGCCATCCTTGCCCAGCCGCACGGCCGCCCGCACGACGGGGCGCGCCATGAACGAGGAGCGCTCGGCATTGGCCAGTTCGATCACACGCTCGGACGTGCCGGGCGCCGGGACGGGCTGGCCCAGCCGCTCCAGCGCGAGCTGGCCGTAATATTGGTCCGGATAGGCGCTCGCGCGCTTGAAATAATCGGTGGCCGCGCCTCCACGCCCCGCCTTGATGGCGGCGCGGCCAGCCCAGTAATAGCCCTTCGAGACGGTCTGCGGCGAGCGCGCGCCGGTCGCGTAGCGCACGAACATGCCCTCGGCATCGGCCGGGCGGCCGAGCTGGTTGAGCGCGGCGGTGCCGGCGAGCCAGGCGAGGCTGGTATAATCATCGCGCACGCCGATCGGCTGGAGGCTGACATCCGTGCCGGGCGCGAAGGCATCGTCCACCTTCGAGGCGATGGCATAGGCCGTCGTCCACTGCGAGTCCTTGGCCGCCGCGCGCGCCTGCGCCAGCAGCAGCTCGTACCATTTTTCCGGATCGGTCGGGGTCTGCGAGAGCGGGGCGCGGCTGGCCAGCATCTCGCGCACCGCGAAGCCATTGCCGTTGTCGGCCATCCACCTCGCCTTGTCGGCGAGATAGCCCGCGTCCATCACGCCGACCGGATCGGCGGGGCCCATCCTGGCGGCGGCATCGGGCGCCTTGCGCTGGAAGGCGATGCGCGCGGTGACCACCGCCTGGCGCGTCACCGGAACCAGCGGCAGCACGCGCTCGGCGACATCGGGACGGCGGCGCCACAGCGCGGCGTCGGCGCGGCGCAGATGATCGTCCGGCGTCAGCGAGGCGTAGAACTGGCTGCGGAGGCGATCCTCATATTTGATGTCCATCGGCCCAGCCACCCAGGCGGCGCGCGCGAGCGTCTTTGCCTCGGCGAGCTGCCCGAGCCGGGCGAGGGCGAGCGCATGCACCGCCTTGCCCTGGGCGCTGCTGGGCGGAAAGCGCGTGAAGAAGCGGATGATCTTGCCCGGATCGTCGCGGTCCGGATCGGCGAGCCGCTCGGCATTGCCGCGCAGGCGCGCTTCTTCCGGCCAGCCGGGATAGGCGAGCAGGAAGTCCGCATAGCTCGCAAAGCTGCTCGCGTCGCTCGAGGCCAGCGTGCGCCAGGTGCTCAGCGCCGTGCGG
The DNA here is from genome assembly GCA_017304105.1 of Sphingomonadales bacterium. Classification (GTDB taxonomy): domain Bacteria; phylum Pseudomonadota; class Alphaproteobacteria; order Sphingomonadales; family Sphingomonadaceae; genus Sphingobium. The sequence goes on along the minus strand of JAFKLU010000081.1, from coordinate 3,698 downwards.
ATCTGCGTGTCCTCCGCGTTGCCCGCGGCGAGCTGCTGCTGCACCATCTCCCAGGAGACGGTGGGGGCGGTGCGCGGCGTGGAAGCCGTGGTCGCGCCGGAGGCGAGCGCGGCCATCAAAGCGAGCAGTGGCAACCGACAAGTCATGACGGGGTCTTTTCCCATGACGGTCATTGTGGCAGAGCCGAAATGATCGAACGGTGAACGGGCGCGTGCATGGCCCCATTATGCCTGTCCGAGCGCGCGCTTTGAAGGGGATTTTTTCAAATGTTTTCCGGCTCGATTCCAGCACTTGTCACGCCGTTCCGCGACGGGAAGGTCGACGAGTCTGCGTTCCGCGCCTTCGTGGACTGGCAAATCGAGCAGGGATCGAGCGGGCTGGTGCCCTGCGGCACCACCGGCGAGAGCGCCACGATGACCATCGAGGAGCATAATCGTGTGGTGCGCATCTGCGTCGAGCAGGCGGCCGGGCGCGTGCCGGTGATCGCCGGATGCGGCTCGAATGACACGCGGATCGCGCTGGAGCACATGTTCGCGGCGCAGGCCGCTGGCGCCACTGCCGCGCTGGTCGTCGCGCCTTATTACAACAAGCCCAATCAGGACGGCGTCTATCAGCATTTCGCCTATCTGGCCGAGCGCTGCGACCTGCCGATCGTGCTCTACAACGTGCCCTCGCGCACCATTACGGACATTGGCGTGCCGGTGATGCACCGCTTGGCCGAAGAGTTCAGCTCTGTCGTGGGCGTGAAGGACGCGACCGGCAATCTCGGCCGGGTGACGGCGCAGCGCCTCGCCTGCGGCGAGCGTTTCTGCCAGCTTTCCGGCAATGACGAGACAGCGCTTGGCTTCAACGCCATGGGCGGCGTGGGCTGCATCTCGGTCACTGCCAATATCGCGCCGCGCCTGTGCGCCGATTTCCAGCAAGCCTGCCTCACCGGCGACTGGGAGACTGCACTCAAGCTGCAGGACCGGCTCTATCCGCTGCACGACGCCATGTTCTGCGATTCGTCGCCCGGTCCGGTCAAATATGCGCTCTCGCGCCTGCGGGATGACATGCCGACGGAAGTCCGTCTGCCGATCACCTGGCCGTCCAGCGCCGCGCGCGCCACGGTCGATCGCGCTTTGGAGATTGCCGGTCTGGTTTAAGCGGCGTTCATCTCCTATCTCACATCCTCCCGTTACAGAAGTTCTCAACCATGGCCCGCCCGCGTCCCTCGCTGTTTAACAAGGTGAAGACCGTTGCCGAGAACCGGCGCGCGCGGTTTGACTATTCCATTGAGGATGTGTTCGAGGCGGGCATCGTGCTGCAGGGCACGGAAGTGAAGTCGCTGCGCTTCGGCGAGGGCTCGATCACCGAGAGCTATGCGGAGGTGAAGGGCGACGAGATCTGGCTGGTCAACAGCAACATTCCCGAGTTCAGCCACGGCAACCGCTACAATCACGAGCCCAAGCGCCCGCGCAAGCTGCTGTTGAGCGGCCGCGAGATTGCCAAGATGCATGGCGCCGTCGCCCGGCAAGGCATGACGCTCGTGCCGCTGAGCGTCTATTTCAACGAGCGCGGAAAGGCGAAAGTCGAGCTGGCATTAGCGAAGGGTAAAAATGTTCGCGATAAGCGCGACACCATGAAGGAACGCGACTGGAAGCGCGAGCAGGGCCGCCTGCTGCGGGAACGCGGTTGATGGCCGCCTGGAAGGACCGTCTGGCCAAATGGTGGCACAGCAACATTCCCACGCGGGAGAGTCTGGAAGAAGTCCGCATTTTGCGTCCCGTTGCGCACCGCGTGCTTGCGCCTGAGCTGTGGCGGTTCACCCGTCGTTCCGTGCCCCGCGGCGTGGCGCTCGGGCTGTTCGTGGGCATCTTTCTGCTGATTCCCGGCCTGCAGATTGCCGGTTCTGCGCTGCTGGCGCTGCCGTTCCGGGCGAATGTGCCGCTCGCGGCGGCCATGACCTTCCTGTCCAATCCGGCGACCACGCCCTTCATCCTCGCGCTTTCCTATTATATCGGCAGCACCATGCTGGGCCGTTCCGGGGATATGAGCCAGCTCATGGCGCTCGTCAGCGAACATGCCGGTATTGGCGAGTGGACGCGCTGGCTGCTCTCCGACACTGCGCCGTCCATCCTGTTCGGCCTGTTCATCGTCTCGTTCGTCTCGGCGGTGATCGGCTATGTCGTTTCTGCCTGGATGTGGCGCGGGCGGCTTGCCCGCAAGTGGCGCCACCGGGCGCATGTGCGCGCAGCGGCGCGGCGCATTGATATGGAGCTTCAGGAGCAGGTATCGTGAAGGCGATCGGGCCGGGCTCGCATCGTGGCGATCTGCTCAGCCTGACTGCCGACAAACCCCGGCTCAATGCATTCCCCGTCATCCTCCTTGCGGCGCTGCTGAGCGGTGCCGTCCTGCTCTGGCTGATTGCCGATCCGGTGCTCGCCGGGGGCTTCGCTGCGGCGGTGCTCGGCGGCGGCGGGCTCGTCTGGTATGCGCGGCGCTTGTTTCCGCCGGCAGAGATGGACCAGGCGATCGTGACCGACTGGACGGTGACGCGCGCGGCGGCAGAGGCGGCAGGCCTTGCCATCGCCGTGACCGACCGCACCGGCCGGCTCGTCTGTGCCAGCGATCAATATGGCGAGTGGTTCCCCGGCTATCCGCTCCCGCCCGAAATCAAGCTGCCCAACCGCGATCAGGAGCGCCTCACCGCCGCCGCGCGTGCCGCCTGGCGCGATGGGGAGGCGGAGGTGCTCGGCCTGCTGCGCGGCAGCCTGCAGCTCGACGTGAAGGTGGTGCGCACCGGCCGCGTGGATGATTATCTGCTCTGGCGCTTTGCCAGCGTCCGCCAGTCCAGCGTGATGGACGACTATCTGCGCGTGATCGAAGGCGACGCGGGCAAGCAGATCAGCGAAGCCGGCATCATGTGCGCGATGATCGGCGGGGAAGGGCGCATCCGCGCCGCCAATCAGGCCTTCACCCTGCGCGCCACCGGCCGGGCGGACAGCAACATCATCGGCCGCGATTTCGCCAGCTATATGCGGGTGGACGCCAAGGGCCGGATCTACTTCGCGCAGGAGGAGGCGCAGGCGACGCCGATCCGCATGTTGCAGATTCCCGTGCGCCCCGATGACCCGCAGAGCCTGCTCGTGCTGTTCATGGTCGACGATACGGTTGCGTCCGTCGACGGCATTTCCAGCCTCGCTTATGTCGAGACGCTGCTCTCGCTGCTGCCCTTTGGCCTGGGCATGGCGGATCGCGATGGTCGGCTGCTGTTCTTCAACAACGCCTTCGGCCGCGCGGCGGGCATCCCGCTTGGCGATAAGCCCAGCTATCCGGGCGATCTCGTTATCAGCGAGGATCAGGCGGCGGTGGCCGAATCGATCCGCCGCTATGCGATCGGCCCGCAAATGTCCGGCGACATCCAGATCCGCCTGCGCGGCGCACCGGACGAGCCGGTGTCGCTCAGTCTGGCCGGTGTGCGGGGTCTGGGCGAGGCGGCGGTGCTGCTCAGCCTGAAGGACAATAGCGAGGAGACGCGCCTGAAGCGCCAGGTCGCCCAGCAGACCAAGATGCAGGCGGTGGGCCAGCTCGCCGGCGGCGTCGCGCACGATTTCAACAATATCCTGACCGCGATCATCGGCCATTGCGACCTCATGCTGATGCGCCACACGCCCGGCGACAGCGATTATGACGACATCCAGCAGGTCAAGGCCAAC
>JAFKLU010000080.1 GCA_017304105.1 Sphingomonadales bacterium | reverse complement strand
ATAGCTGGTATGAACGCGGCCCGTATCCGGGTTGATCTGCGCCTGCAGCGCATCGGTGTAGGTGGACTTGAGCTTGGCGAGCTGGCGCCAGTCCAGCACCAGCCCGGCAATGGTCGCGCCTTCCGCCTTGAGTTTCTCCAGCACGGTCACATCGGTCGAATAAGCGCCGGACTTGCCCTTCTTGCCGCCCTTGTAGCCAAGCTTCTCGAACAGGATCGCGCCAAGCTGCTGCGTGGACCCGATCTGGAAGGACTGGCCCGCCGCCGCGTGGATCTCCTCCTCCAGCCGCGCCATTTCCTGCGCGAATCGGCCCGAGAGGCGCGAGAGATGCTCCCGATCGACCTTGATGCCCGCCCGCTCCATGCCGGCGACCACCGGGATCAGCGGCCGGTCGACCAGTTCATAGACGCGCGTCGCCCCTTCCTGATGCAGGCGCGGCTTGAAGCGCGTCCACAGCCGCCAGGTCACGTCCGCATCCTCGCCGCCATAGCGCGTGGCCGCGTCGAGCGGCACCTGCGCGAAGCTGATCGCCTTCTTGCCTGTGCCGGCCACGTCCTTAAAGGCGATGCACGTATGTTCGAGCACCGCATGGGCGACTTCATCCATGCCGTGCCCGGCGAGCGACTGGCCCGCATCGAGATCGAAGCTCATCACCATCGTGTCGTCGATCGGCGAGACCGGCAGACCATGGCGGATCAGCACGTTGATGTCATATTTGATGTTGTGGCCGATCTTGAGCACAGCCGGATCGCAGAACAGCGGCTTGAGCTGCGCGACCACCTCGGAGAGCGGCAATTGCGGCGGCACCTCGCCGAACATGTCGTCGCTGCTCTTGTGGCCGATGGGGATGTAGCAGGCCTTGCCCGGCGCGGTGGCGAGGCAGATGCCGACGAGGTTCGCCGCCACGCTGTCCAGCGAATCCGTCTCGGTGTCGATCGCGATGACGCCGCTCGCATGGCTCTGCGCCACCCAGGCGGCCAGCTGCTCGCTGGTCGTGACCGTCTCATAGGCGTCGCAGTCGATCGGCGGCAGGTCGACGAAGTCGGGCGTGCCCGGATCGGCGGTGGCGGCCGCCGCTGCCACCGGGTCCGGCTTGTCCTTGCCGGGCGCATGCGCCGCCATGCGCGAGAGCAGGGCCTTGAAGCCCTGATCCTCCAGGAAGTTGCGCAGCGGCTCGGGCGGAATGCCGTCCAGCTTCAGCTCGTCCAGCGTGTGCGGCACCGGCACTTGCGCATGCAGCTCCACGAGCTGACGCGAGAGCCGGGCCATGGCTTCATGCTCGATCAGATTGTCGCGCATTTTCGACGGCTTCATACCGGGAGCTGCCGCCAGCACCGCGTCCAGGCTGCCATATTCCAGAATGAGCTTGCTCGCCGTCTTGGGGCCGATGCCGCGCACGCCCGGCACGTTGTCGACAGCGTCGCCCATCAGCGCCAGAACGTCGCCCAGCTGCTCGGGCGGAACGCCGAACTTTTCCTGCACATAACCCGGCCCCCGCCGTTCGTTCTTCATCGTGTCGAGCATGTCGACGCCCGGCTGGATCAGCTGCGCGAGATCCTTGTCCGACGACACGATCGTCACGTCCCACCCGGCCTCGACGGCCAGCCGCGTATAGGTGGCGATAATGTCGTCCGCCTCATAGCCGGCCTCCTCGATGCAGGGCAGCGAGAAGGCGCGCGTCGCCTCGCGGATCAGCGGGAATTGCGGGATCAGGTCTTCGGGCGGCGGCGGTCGCTGCGCCTTATACTGGTCGTAGAGATCGTTGCGGAAGGTGTGCGAACCCTTGTCGAGCACCACGGCGAGGTGCGTCGGCCCCTCCGCCTTGTCGAGCGCGTCGGCGAGCTTCCAGAGCATCGCCGTATAGCCATAGACCGCGCCGGCGGGCGTGCCGTGCCGGTTGGTGAGCGGCGGAAGCTGATGATAGGCGCGGAAGATATATCCGCTGCCGTCGACGAGATAGAGGTGATTCCGGGAAGCCATGGCGCAGGGGATAGCGCGGGTGACGCGGGGAAGCCAGCCATCCGCCTCAATCCGGGTTCGTCACGGACAGCCGCTATCTCGACGCGTAATCCTTCACCAGTTCGGTCAGGAAATCGCGCCCGGTATAGACCGCCTTCACGATCGCCCGCTCGTTGAGGCCATGCGTGCCGTTGCCGTCCGGGTCGCCATAGAGGCCCGGCGGGCCGTAGGAGGGGATGCCGACGGCTTCCAGATAGATGCCGTCCGTGGCGCCGGTCGACATGGTCGGGACGAGCGGCACGCCGGGATAATATTTCTTCACCAGCCGCTCGGCCGGCCCAAGGATCGCGGGCGTCAGCGGCGGCGGCTGCGCGATCGGGCCGCGGTCGTCGGTCTGCTTCACGGTCATGCGCGGATCGGCGATCGCCTTTTCGATGGTGAGGCGCACATCCTCGGCCGAAACGCCGGGGAAGATGCGGCAATTGATGTTGGCGCCGGCACGCTGGGGCAGCGCGTTGTTGGCATGGCCGCCGTCGAGCAAGGTCGCGACGCACGTCGTGCGCAGCATCGAGTGGTAGCTCTTGTCGCTGTTGAGCAGCGCCTCGGCCTGCCCGTCGCCGGGGTTGGCGACGATCGCGACCATCGCCCGGCCCATCTCGTCGCCACGCGTGGCCCCGAGGCGGGAGAAGTAGGCGCGCGTCGTGTGGGTGAGCATCAGCGGAAATTCGAGGTCGCGGATCCTCGCCAGCGCATCGGCCAGTTCGTAGATCGCATTATCGCGCACCGGCGCGGAGCTGTGCCCGCCCGGATTGGTCGCCTCGATGCGATAATTCACCGCCGACTTCTCGCCGACATGCAGCGACATCTGGATGACCTTGCCCCCCCTGCCGATCGGGCCATTGGTGCGCCCGCCCCCGCCCTCGTTGAGTGCGAATTCGGCGTCGATCAGCTCGCGCTTGTTCTGCGCCAGCCATTGCGCGCCGTTGAACGCCGTGCTCGTCTCCTCGCCGCAGGTGAGCGCAAGCTTGAGGGTCCGCTTCGGGGTGTAGCCCTCCTTCCTGAAGCGCATCAGCATGTCCACCCAGATGGCATCCAGCGCCTTCATGTCGGACGTGCCACGGCCATAGAAATAGCCGCCCTCCTCGATCAGCGCATAGGGATCACGCGTCCAGTCCTCGCGCCGGGCCGTGACGACGTCGAGATGGCCGAGCAGCAGGATGGGCTTGAGCGTCTTTGAACTGCCCGGCAGGATCACGACAAGGCCGCCTTCCCTGGGATGCTCGGGCACGGCGAAGCGCGTGATGTCGGCATCGGTGAAGCCGGCCTGCTTGAGATGGCCCTCGATCTTGTCGGCGAGCAGAGTGCAGCTGCCGGTGGTGACGCTGGTGTCGGTCTCCACCATTTCCTTGTAGAGCGCGCGGAAAGCCTGCTGGTCGGGCCGGAGGTCCCCAGCCTGCGCTTGCCCCGCGCATGCCAGAGTCGCCAGCGACGCAGCGCCCCCCAGAAATCGATAAATCCGTGCCATGCCTCACCCCCTTGGTCGCGAATTTCGCGATGCGGGATGAAAGCCGGTTTCGCGCGCAAAGGGAAGGGGCAACGGAGAGCTTAACCGACATTGCCTCCATTGCCTCATCGCGCCCGCCGCTATAGGAGGCGCCATCATTTCAGGATCAGTCGAAGGAGCCGGCCGTGGCAGGCCATAGTAAATTCAAGAACATCATGCATCGCAAGGGCGCGCAGGACAAGAAGCGCTCCGCCATGTTCTCCAAGCTTTCCCGCGAGATCACCGTGGCGGCCAAGATGGGCGCGCCCGATCCGGACATGAATCCGCGCCTGCGCCTCGCGGTCAACGCGGCCAAGGCCCAGTCCATGCCCAAGGACAACATCCAGCGCGCCATCGACAAGGCGAGCAAGGGCGACGCGGAGAATTACGAGGAAGTGCGCTATGAGGGCTATGGCCCCGGCGGCATCGCGATCATCGTCGAGGCGCTGACCGACAACCGCAACCGGACCGCGACCAACGTGCGGACGGCCTTCTCCAAGAATGGCGGCAATCTCGGCGCCTCGGGCGCGGTCAGCCACGGCTTCGATCGCATGGGCCTCATCACCTACCCGGCAAGCGCGGGCGATGCGGACGCGATTTTCGAGGCGGCGCTGGAAGCCGGCGCGGAGGACGTCTCTTCCAACGAGGACGAGCACGAGATCTGGACCGCGATGGACGCGCTGCACGAGGTCGCCAAGGCGCTTGAGGACAAGCTCGGGCCGGCCGAAGGCGCCAAACTCGCGTGGCGGCCGCAGACCACCGTCGAGCTGGACGAAGGCAATGCCGCGACCCTGCTCAAGCTCGTTGATACGCTCGACGACGATGACGACGTGCAGACCGTGTGGGGCAATTATGAAGTGCCCGACGACGTGATGGCAAAGCTCGGCTGATGCTCCCGTTGATCGCCAAGGCGCTGCTCTCGGGCGCGCTCATCGTGGCGATCGCGGAGATCGGCAAGCGCCAGCCGGCTTTGGCCGCGCTCGTTGCGTCGCTGCCGCTCGTCTCGGTGCTCGGCATGATGCTGCTGTGGTGGGGCCGGCCGGACGCGGAGAACATGGCGCGGCATGCACAGGCGACCTTCTGGTACGTCCTGCCCTCGCTGCCAATGTTCCTGCTCATTCCCGTGCTGTTGCGGCATGGCGTCGGCTTCTGGCCTGCGCTGCTCGCGGGCTGCGCGGTGACCGTCCTGCTCTATCTGGCGATGACGGCGATCGGCCTGCGCTTCGGCCTGCGCCTGTGATCCTCTTGCTGTGACGCTCCTGCCATGATCATCCTCGGGCTCGATCCGGGCCTCGGCACCACCGGCTGGGGCTTGATCCGCGCGGACGGCAATCGCCTCTCGCATCTCGCCAACGGGCAGGTGCGCACGGATGCCAATAGCGCTCTCCCTCAGCGCCTCGTGACACTGGATGCCGCGCTGAGCGAGCTCATCGCCGCGAACAGGCCGGATCATGCCGCCGTCGAGGAAGTGTTCGTAAACACCAACGCCCAGTCGACCCTTAAGCTCGGGCAGGCGCGGGGCGTCGTGGTGCTGGCGGCGGCACGCGCCGGGCTGGTCGTGGGCGAATATGCCGCACGGCTAGTCAAGAAGTCGGTGGTCGGTGTGGGCAATGCCAGCAAGGATCAGGTCCATGCGATGGTGGCGCGACTGTTGCCCGGCGCACAGATCTCCGGGCCGGATGCCGCCGATGCCCTCGCCGTGGCGATCACCCATGCGCATATCGCCGCGACAGGGCGGAAGCTGGCGAGCTATTCCTGAGCGGAACGATCCCGCCCTCACCTTCAGGCCAGGCGCAATCGAACCTGCCGCGAGCGCCGCGCAATGCGCCGCCCGCCATGGCGAAGCCCCGCGATCATCATCGCCCAGCCGGTTCGGGCACCGCGCTGAAGAGCTGGAACAACCGGTCGCTCGAACGCGCGAAAACGCCGCCGGTCGGGTCGACCGGTACCCGAGAACATCTTGCCGCGATCTGTCCGCGATTGGAGGAAATGAGGTGACAGGAAGGCTCAGCCGCGCCCCCAGAACAGGAAAGCGACCGCGCCCATGAGGCAGCAGAACGCGCCCAGATGACGCCAGTGCAGCGGCTCGCCCAGGATCGTCACCATGAACACGCCGAACACCAGCAGCGCGATGACCTCCTGCGTGATCTTGAGCTGACCCGCGCTCCAGCCGCTCGCATAGCCGAGACGATTGGCCGGCACGGCGAAGCAATATTCGAAGAAGGCAATGCCCCAGCTGATCAGGATGACCAGCAGCAACGGCTTGGTCATCCCGCCCTTGAGGTGCCAGTACCAGGCGGTGGTCATGAGGATGTTGGAAAGGAGCAGCAGCGCGATCGTAGGCATGGCGCGTTGATGCCAGCGCGGCGGCGAGAAGGCCATGAGCAATCGTCGGACGGGCGCCCTTGTCGATCGACGCGCGCCTCAGGGCATGCGGGCCACGCGCTCGAACATCCGATGCAGAAGCTCGGCGCACTGCTCCAGCTCCTCCCCGCCAAGATCGCCCAGCATGGCGTGGCGTTCCGCATCGAGGATCGGCTGGATCCTGCGGACCATCGCCAGTCCTTCCGGCGTCAGCGAAACGAGCTTGGAGCGTCCATCGCGCGGATTGTCGACGCGCTTGATGAGCCCATCCGCCGCCAGCCCCTCGATCACGCGCACCAGCGTGGGCCACTGCACGAACAGGCGCTGTCCCAGATCGGTGAGCGTGACCGGTTGCGGCCCGAAGGCGATGGTGAACAGCGCCTGCCAGCGGGCACGGCTCTGCCCTGTCTCCGCGCGCAGCCGATTGTCGATATGCGTCACCCAGGAGCGCCCGGCCATCACCAACAGGCGCGAGAGGCGGTATTCCTTGTCGATGAGGCTGTCTGCGGGATAGAATTCATCATAGCGATCGGCCCAGTCCTCGAAGTCACCGATGCGCCTGTCTCCCTCCGCCTCCGCGACCTTCTTCGCACCTCGTGCGACAGTCATGCGTTTCTTTCCCTTCCCCAAAGTGCAGCCGTTGTACCCGGTTATAACGAGAAAGAAACGCCCGTTGGTTGTCAAATTCAAACATTCTGGCCGCGCAGCGCGGCATCGCTTATGCTCAGCGCAAAGGAGAGAAGATGATGCACGAGATCAAGCTGGACCCTGAGCTGGTGGCGCGCCTGACCGAGCAGCGCGGCGGCCAGCTGCACGTCATCGATCATATCGATCCCGCCCGCACCGCGCATCTCATCATCGACATGCAGAACGGCTTTGTCGAGCCCGGCGCCCCCGTCGAAGTGCCCATCGCACGGGACATCGTGCCGAATGTGAACCGGATCAGCGCCGCCGTGCGCGCGGCGGGCGGGCACAATTATTTCGTGCAGTTCACCACGCCGGTGGGCGCGCTGGACAGCTGGTCGAGCTTCTATGCCCGCTTCTCACGGGATGGCGCGCGCATCCATCAGGATGCCTTTGCGCCGGGCGCCCATCATTGGCAGCTCTGGCCCGCGCTGGAGGTCGACGCGCGGTATGACCGCACCATCGAGAAACGCCGCTTCAGCGCCTTCATCCCGGGCACTTGCGATCTCGACGAGCAGCTGCGCGCGGCGGGGATCGACACGCTCATCATCAGCGGCACACTGACGAACTGCTGCTGCGAATCCACCGCGCGAGACGCCATGCAGATGAACTACCGCGTGATCTTCGCCAGCGATGCCAATGCCGCGCTCAGCGACGCCGAGCATAATGCGACACTCAACGACATGCTGTTCGTCTTCGCCGACGTCAGATCAACGGACGACATCGCGGCACTGCTGCAACCGGCGATGGCGCAGGCGCAATAGCCAGCCGACCGCAGGCGTCATGCCATCGCGCTAGATGCGCCGGTATCGGAAGTACCAGACCTTGCGGCATAAAATGCATAAAGCATTGTTATGAATATATTATATACCATATTTGCCTTCGTAATTCTCAGGCTGGCAATCACCGGGTAATCACTCGGCGACCGATTATGCCCCTCTCTCGTCACCTCCCACAGCAGACCCAATGGCATCGGCATAAACGACCGTCAGTGGGCAAGCCATCAAGCTCAAGCCGAATTGTCCCGGACACACATGCCGAATGCCGTGAGCTATTCAAAATCATCAGCATTGCATCTATCGAAGAAACTCGCTTGCCTCACAGCGGCGTCAAATCAAACGAGAGCCTCGGGCAACCGCGCGAATTTCGGGATAGGTCCAGAATGCCTTCGATTTCTCACCGCCCTTCAGCTCTGCGTGACTTCCTGAGCAGTGAAGCAGCAGGTGGCGTCATTCTGATGGCCGTGGCCGTGCTGGCCATGATTGTTGCGAACAGCCCGCTCGCCGACAGCTATTTCCATCTCCTGCACGTGCAGACCGGGCCAGTGCTCAGCGAGAAGTTGGGGCCGATGACGCCCCACCTCTGGATCAACGATGCGCTGATGGCGGTTTTCTTCCTGCTCGTCGGCCTGGAGATCAAGCGCGAGTTCGTCGATGGTCGTCTCGTGACCTGGCAGCAGCGCCGGTTGCCCTTCATTGCTGCTCTCGGCGGCATGGCTGCGCCTGCACTGGTGTTCCTGGCTGTCACGGCACAATCGCCCGGCCTCACCCAGGGCTGGGCCATCCCGGCCGCAACCGACATTGCGTTTGCGATCGGAGTGATGGCGCTGCTGGGCAGCCGCGTTCCCACGGCCCTCAAGCTGTTCCTGACCACCGTCGCCATCGTTGACGACATGGGTGCAGTCGTCATCATCGCGCTTGCGTACACCGCGAGCATCAAGGGCATCGCGCTGTTGGCAGCGGCCGTCATCCTGGGCGTCATGATGGCGATGAACCGGGCGGGCGTACGCCATCTGGCACCTTACCTACTCGGCTTCGCGCTCCTCTGGTTCGCTGTGCTGGTCTCTGGCGTCCACGCCACGATCGCAGGTGTCCTGGCAGCCTTCACCGTGCCCGTAGTGGCGACCCCGGGTGCGCCCGATTCTCCGGACTCCCCGTTGCACAAGCTTGAACACGCGCTGCATCCCTGGTCGGCCTTCCTGATCGTGCCCTTGTTCGGCTTTGCCAACGCAGGGATCTCACTGGAGGGATTCAGCCTCGGCAGCTTGCTGGAGCCGCTGCCGCTCGGCATCGCTGCGGGCCTGTTCATTGGCAAACAGCTTGGTATTTTCTCCTTGATCTGGGCCGCAGTGAAACTCGGCATCGCCCAACGCCCGCGCGGGTCGACCTGGTTGCAGGTCTATGGTCTCTCAGTGTTGTGCGGCATTGGTTTCACCATGAGCCTGTTCATCGGGATGCTTGCCTTCGCCTCGTCGCCAAACCTGATCGAGGAAGCCAAGCTGGGGGTGATAACGGGCTCGCTGCTTTCCGGCGTGCTGGGTTACCTTGTCCTTCGGCTTGCGCCGCCAGCAGCCGACGCTGCCCAAGCCGAGACTGAAATCGATCGTGAGATTGAACAGGATGGCGATGTCGAGGCGATCGAGGGCAAGCTGCGGTAATAAGCCGAGCTGCCGTCCGGGCTAATTCCGCCACTCCACAAGGACAGTTCCGTCGCGCGGGTCCTCGAAAGAGACCCGCGCCAGTTCTACCGCCATAAGACAGACAGGACGTCGATCAGGCGAATCCTGCACGCAGTGGATGGGCTGGCCGTCGGGAAATCCCGTTACCCGTCCGCTTACGGCAAACCGGTAAGTGCGGCCTTCGACTTCTGCCGGCTCCCGAACCCGGATTGTGTGTGCGTAGGCCCGGGATCCGCGCTGGAATGTCCGGGGCGAATCAGGAGCGAAGAACTGGGCGATGCCCATGGTCTGGCGTTCGTTTGATGCGGCAAGGTCGGTATCGCTTGCGACATTTGCGGTCGGGCATTCTTCGCTGCTGGTCCATGGCCGTTCAATCCAGAAACCCTCCACGGCTTCATGAGCCATGTCACCTGCAATGGATTTCACCCAAGCGGCATCAGTCCAGCGTTCAGGGGCCGCAGACAGTTTGAGAGCCTGCCGATTGCGATCGAGTACCCAGCCCGCCCACGCCGGATGTGTTTTGTCAGCTTCGCCGCTGCAGCCAAATGGCAGCTTCAGGCTGAATGTCCTGCCAACCAGTTGGCGGTTGGCATCAGGGAGAGGACGCCCTGCCGCTGCCGCATCGACAGCACGAGCAAACGCTGCGATCAGCTCAACCCGACCGGCCGGGGCCAGCGGCGTAGCTTCAGTGGGCTGCATTGGCGCAACTTCAGACACCTTCTCGCTCGCAGCGCTGTCAGGTGTAGCTTGATGTTCGCCTGGCACATCGCTGCTGCACCCGCTCATCATCAATGCCGCCAGCCCTGCCCAGACGAGAGACGTCCCTTGCCCGGTGTGGCGTGATGAGAACAGGGCAAGCGAGGCAGGCATTCTTGATGGCTAGCAGATCACGACACAGAAATTGAACCCTTTCCGGAAATCAACCGCACAAAAATGGCTCGCGCTGACGGCCTTGCGATTGCTGAAATGCCGGGGCGAGAATAGACCCGGACTTGCGAAACATCAGCCATGTCATTCGAACAGATCATAACCCTTGTCGTCCTGGCTGGCGTGATCGCCGCCCTGATCCATGACAAGATCCGCGCCGACATCGTCGCGCTTGCCGGCGCGGCAGTGCTGCTGGCCAGCGGGGCAGTCCGGCCAAGCGAAGTCCAAAGCGCCTTCGGCAGCCCCGCGCTCATTACGCTTGCGTCCCTGTTTGTCATTGCCCATGCCATGGAGCTTTCGGGCCTGCTCGATCGCCTGATCAGGGCCATGGTCAGAGCCTGCCGAAAAACCGGAGCGACCGGTATCTGGGCAATGATCGGGCTATGTGGTGCCGGTTCGGCATTCCTCAACAACACGCCGATTGTGGTTATGGCGGCTCCCGTCGTTAGGGACGTCGCCAACTCCCTGAAGCTCGATGCCAGGCGATTCCTGATGCCACTGTCCTATGTGGCGGTGCTGGGCGGCTGCTGCACCCTCATCGGCACCTCCACCAACCTGCTGGTGGACGACATGGCCCGTACTTCGGGGCAGGCGCCCTTCACGATCTTCGAGATTACGCCTGTCGGTCTGGTCGTTGCCGTGGCTGGCGGGCTCTATCTAATGCTGTTTTCCGGACATTTGCTGAAGTCATCGCCCCGCACGGAGGGGCCCGACCCCCAGGAGGTCGCAAGGCATCATGTCAGCCATGTCGATATAGCCGGTGATGCCATCGGCGACCCTCGCGATTTTGCCGAAGATCATCATTTTGATCTCACCAAGGCACTGGCATCGGTCGGCGTTTTTATCGGGGTCGTGGCGCTAGCTGCCTTCAACCTCATCCCCATCGCGGCTGCGGCATTTGCCGGCGCGGTCCTGCTCATTCTCGTCCGGGTCATCCGGCCCGAGGAGGCCTATGGCGGCTTGCGCCCGGAAATTCTTCTGCTGATCGCCGGAATGGTCGTCATCGGCATTGCTCTGGAGGAAACCGGCCTCGCATCGACAGCGACCGACTGGCTGGTCAAGTCGGTGGACGGCTTTGGCCCGTTAATGGCGCTGGTCCTGCTCTATGGCGGCACTTTGCTGCTCACTGAACTGCTGTCCAATGCGACCGTGGCTGTCCTTGTGACTCCGCTGGCCGTAGCTCTTGCCGAAAGCATGGGGGTGAGCCCCCGTCCGTTCCTCGTTGCGGTCATGATCGCGGGGAGCGCGGCGTTTGCCACGCCCTTCGGCTATCAGACCAATGTGCTGGTCTACCAGATGGCCGGCTACCGCTACATGGACTTCGTGAAGGTCGGGCTGCCGTTAAACCTAGTCACCTGGGTCGTCGCTGTTGCCGCGATTCACTGGTTTTTTCCATTCTGAGCCGCCCTACAAACCGTCAGTTGGTTACCTTGATCACCACCGTAACCGGTGTTGCACCACTTCTGTAACTGACTTGAGGCCCACCATCGCCCGCGAGCGCCACGGCAGGGCAATGCCCCCCTTAAAATGACGTGATCGCAGACAAGCCCAGATGCGCGTTACTCGGTAGTCTGGCCGTCGAAATGCTCATGGTCGGCGGCCGCGTCGGCGCAGGTCTTGTGAACGGTGCCGTCCACATGTTCCGGCGGGCCATAGATGGTATACAGGCGCAGCGGCTCCTCGCCGGTGCTGATCACATTGTGGCGTGCGCCCTGGGGCACGATGATCCCATCATCCGCCTTGACCTTGTTGCAGATACCATCGATCCAGATTTCGCCTTCGCCGCCCTCGACGCGGAAGAACTGGTCCCGGTCGTCGTGGACTTCCTCTCCGATTTCATCGCCGGGCTGGATCGCCATGAGGACAAGCTGGAGGTTA
>JAFKLU010000051.1 GCA_017304105.1 Sphingomonadales bacterium | reverse complement strand
GTGCGATCGAGCATCGGCTGAGCGAGGCGCCCGGCCGCGACGAGGCGGGCCGATCCGGCCTCGCGCTCGAAGCAGCACAGGGACGGCTCATCGAAGACCAGCCCCTCGGACCGCCTCATGACGCGGATGTTGGACGTCCCAAAATCGACTGCAACGTCAGCGCGTCGCCAAGAATTCCCGTGTGACATATGGACCGCATAGCAGGCGGTTTGGCCTTTGTCTGCGCGATGCTGGCATGCCCTCGTGCCAGTTGGAGACTGGGGCAGCTTGCGCCCCCGCGTGAAGATCAGTCGCTCAACCCCAGCAGCCGCGCCGCATTGCCGCCGACGAGCCCGCGGATCGTGGCGTCGTCATAGCCCAGGTCGATGCATAGCCGGATGACCGCGCGGAAGCCGCTGACCGGCGTCGGATTGTTCACCTGCCCCAGATCGGAGCCGAGGATCGTCTGCGCCGAGCCGCCGGCCTCGATCACGGCGCGCAGTTCCTCGCCGGGATAATATTGGAAGCGCGATTCCTTGATGAACATGCAGAGCGAATGCTCGATGAAGGCGCCGCCCCGGGTCAACTCGGCGATATCCTCATAGGTCGCGCCGATCGTATAGGTCGGGTGCTGCACCAGCCGCCGCCGGACCCCGCGCTTCTCAGCCTCCTCGAACAGCGGCCAGATTTCCGAGATGTGAAGATGCCCCGCCGAGAGCACGGCGTCGAACGCCGCGATCTGATCGAGAATGTCCTTCACCTCGTCCTTGATCCGGCCATAGTCGTCGACGACCGTCAGCATCCTGGCCGGCCGCATGCTCATGCGCGTCGGCAGCATATGGCCGTGGCGATTGTGGCGAATGTGATTGGCGGCCGAGAAGGTCGGCATCCAGATCAGCCGTGCGCCGAGCTTCAGCCCGTGATCGACGGCATAAGGATTAAGGCCGCCGACCGCGTCGTTGAGCGGCACGCCCGAGAGCATCGTCACGCGCAAATGCCCGTAATGCGTCGAGAGCAACTCGGTGACGGGGGTCGCGGAATAGAAATGGTCCTTGAAGAGCAGCGCGCGCATGCCCGCGCCGGAGGCTTCCTCCAGCGCCTCGATATGATCGATCATGCGCGGCATCACGGAGGGACCGCTGTGGCAATGCATGTCGATTGCGCCGACCAGCAGCGCGTTGACACGCGCCTCAAGCGCGGGGTCGCGCGCGCCGCTCATATTGTCCATGTCGGCAGCAGCCATTCAAATCCTCTCCGTCCTTCCCGCCTGTGCGAGGACGCATCCTTGAGGGACGAGGGCCCCGTGGAAAAAGCCCGGAGTTGCAGCTTTTCGAGGCGCGGAAGATTCTGCCCGCGGCAGACGATTTGATCGAATGGGCACGAAGATAGCGCATGACTTGCCAAATGCCCCGATCCGGCCCCAACGCCTTTCCGTCAGACGAAAAGGAGTTCATCATGACTGACTTCAATCCCTGCACGCTCGCACACAGCGTCGATCTCATCCGTCGCAAGGCTCTCATTCGTCACTTCGAATGCGAGACGGCGTTTGCACGAC
>JAFKLU010000050.1 GCA_017304105.1 Sphingomonadales bacterium | reverse complement strand
CGGAGCGTGTCCACTGGGGCAATCTGCGCGTCTGGAATGACGACACGATTGCACCGGGCACCGGCTTCCCGCCGCACCCGCACCGCGACATGGAAATCATCACCTATGTCCGCAAGGGCGCGATCACCCACCAGGACAGCCTGGGCAACAAGGGCCGCACCGAGGCGGGCGACGTGCAGGTCATGTCGGCGGGCACGGGCATCCGGCACTCGGAATATAATCAGGAGGACGAGGCGACGCAGATCTTCCAGATCTGGATCATACCGACACGTGAAGGCGATGCGCCGCAATGGGGCGCCAAGCCCTTCCCCAAGGGCGACCGTGCCGGTCAGTTCGTGGTGCTCGCAAGCGGCTACGACAACGACAGTGACGCACTGCCGATCCGCACCGATGCCCGCGTGATCGGTGCGACGATCAGGGCCGGCGAGACAGTGGAGTATCCGCTCGGAAAGGACCGCAAGGCCTATCTGGTGCCGGCGACCGGCGCGGTCGAGATCGAGGGCGTGCGGGTCAATGCCCGTGACGGCGCGGCCATTGCGGAACTGGAGACGCTGCGCGTGACGGCGATCGAGGACAGCGAGATCGTGCTGGTCGACGCCGCCTGAGCCCATCCTTCCAGGGTGCCCCCAAAGGCCACCCGCTGGGCGCTCCGGAGCAATCCGGGGCGCCCATTTTTCGTCCTGCCCCTGCTTTCCAGAGGAAGCTCCTCTCCGGACGAACTGACCGGAATGCTTAAATAATTCTACACCTTAACCCGCTACAACACCTCTCCCAGAAGGTCGCGGAACGACAGATTGTCTACGCCCGGAACGACCAGAATAGAACGAGTCACAGGCAAGCCATACGTTGATGAAAAGCCGCACGCCGCTCCATCGGCATCAGTCCGAGACGGTCGAGATCGAGCTCATCCGGAGCCTCTTTCTCGCCTTCGTTCCCTCGGTCATCATGTCCGTCAACTTCGCCGCCGCGGGGATGATCGCGCTCGTGCGTCTGTGGGACCCGGCCCTGTTCGTGCTGCTGCTCGTCGGTACGGCGGCATCGAGCGCGCGGCTCATCGTCGCATGGCGGCTGGGGCCAACGGCGGCTGACGGGAAGCTATCACTGAAAGAGGCACGGCGGCTCGAGCGGCGCTTCTCCATTCCCTATCTGGCCTTCGCGGTGGTGCTCGGCGCCTTCGGGGTGCGCGCGTTCATGCTGCCTGCGGTCGATCTTCACATGCTGACCGTCTGCCTGATGCTCGGCTATTGCGCCGGGGTTGCCGTGGGCATGGGCTTGCGGCTGTGGATCGCCGTGCCAGCCATGCTCATCTCCACGGCGCCGGCCATGCTGGTCGCCCTCACCTCGCCCAATCCGGTCTATTGGGTGATGAGCGGCGTCGTCGCCCTCCTCATCATCGGCGGCACGCAAAGCCTGTTCGCCCGGCGCGAGCGGTCAATCAAGGACATCGGCCTGCGCCTCGCCTTCGCCAATCTCGCGCGCAAGGACGCGCTGACCGCCCTGCCCAACCGCATCGCGATGCGCGAATGGTATGATGCG
>JAFKLU010000079.1 GCA_017304105.1 Sphingomonadales bacterium | reverse complement strand
AAGCAGCCCGTCTTCTTCGTGGCGACTGCCGCGCAGGGCGCGCGCGTCAATGTCTCGCCCAAGGGGATGGACAGCTTCCGCGTGCTGGGGCCGAACCTCGTGGGCTATCTGGATGTCGGCGGATCGGGCAATGAGACACAGGCGCATCTGACCGCGGACGGGCGCATCACCATCATGTTCTGCGCCTTCGATCAGCCGCCGCTGATCCTGCGCATCTATGGCAAGGGCCGCGCCGTACTGCCGCAGGATGACGAGTGGGACATCGTCTCGCACAGCTTCACCATCCTGCCCGGCACGCGGCAGATCTTCCTCATCGGGGTCGATAGCGTGCAGGAAAGCTGCGGCTGGGGCGTGCCGGTCATGCGCATGGAGAAGGAGCGCGAGACGCTCCCGAAATATCATGCGCAGAATGAGACGGCCGAGCGACTGGCGCGCATCGCGACCCGCACGCAGAGCATCGACGGGCTGCCGGTGCGCGTGCAGGATCGCTTCGTGCCGCGCCAGCAGGCGCGGGTGAAGGTCGACGCGGACTGGGTGCCCGCCGTGCTCAACTACTGGCTGAACGAGGTCGGGCCGAGCGGCTGGTTCGATTCGACCGAGGAGGAGGATGCGCGCTGCCTGCACCTTTTCCGCGCGCTGTGGGACGTGCAAAGGGATAATCCGGCCGTCGACTTCCTCACCGATGCCGATACGGCGCTCGCCGCGCTCATCCTGTTCGACCAGTTCCCCCGCAACATGTTCCGGGGACAGTCGGCCGCCTTCGCAACCGATGCGCTGGCCCGCGAGATCGCCGATGGCGCGCTTGCGCAGGGCTTTGACGAGGAATTCGTCGAGAAGGTGCGGCCGTTCTTCTACATGCCCTTCATGCATAGCGAGGATCTCGCCGATCAGGAGCGCTCGCTCGCCCTGTTCAGCCGGCCGGGCTATGAGTTCAACCTGAAGTTCGCCCAGGCGCACCATGACATCGTCAGGCGCTTCGGCCGTTTCCCCCATCGCAACAAGGCGCTGGGCCGCGAGACGCAGCCCGAGGAAGCGGAGGCGGTGGCGGAAGGCGCGGGCTGGTAAGCTGCCGCCGCCGCCTTTTTCCTGTGCCGGAGGCCTTGAAGACAAGCGCGCAGAGACGGGGAGAGCGCGGAGGGAATAGCGTTTCTGTCTCTCCGTTCTCCGCGTCTCTGCGCGGGTTCATTCGCCGCCTGCGGCGCAGATCGCGCTTGATCGACGGAGAGTAGCCTAGGCTGGAGCGACGTCCTTGCCCAGCAGCACCGCCTCGCAGCCCAGCGCCTTAGCGTCATCCTCGTCTGAGAGTGCCGCGACGGTGATCCAGCCCTCGGCGCGCAGCTCAGCGGCGCGCTCGGGATCGTGGTTCAAGGGCAGGAACAGGCGCTTGCCCGATTCCGCGCCGAAACCGGCGTCAATCAACGGATCGGGATACAGCGAGAAGCCCATGGCAGGTTCGCTCGTGCCGTCCGTGCGGGCGACCTGATAAGCGCCCCCGCGGCCGATCTCCCCGATGAAGCCTTCGGCGAATATCGAAAAGCCGAACCAGCTCTTATATTCGAAGCCATGCTGCTCGGTTGGATCGAGCGTCAGGGTGATGTCCCAGCCGATCGGCTTCGCGATGGCGCGCAGCGCGGCGATGCGCCGGGCGAGCGTGCCTTGCGCCGGCCCCGCGTCGAAGGCCTCCAGCCGGTCCATGGCGGGATGGAAGGGCCCGGTCGCCTCGATGAGCGCGAGATAGGTCCGGGCCGCCTCGCCCAGCTCGGCCAGCGAGCCGGCATCCTTGGCGTCCAGCCGCGCACGCACCAGTTCCATGTCGATCGGCGCAAGCGGCATGGGGCCGGACGCCAACGTGGGCACCAGGTCGGGCAGGGCGAAATCGATGGTGATGCCCTGCACGCCCGCGCGCTGCAGCGCCTCGATCGCCACGTTGACGATCTCGACTGCGGCATTGACGCTGTCCGATCCGATGATCTCGGCGCCGACCTGCATGCGCTCGCGCTCCGGGCGGAGCTGGTCTGCACGCAGCTTCATGACCGGGCCGCCATAGCAGAGGCGCAGCGGGCGCGGCGTGCCGGCCATGCGCGTGGCGGCGATGCGGCCGATCTGCGCGGTCATGTCCGGCCTGATGGCCAAAGTGCGCTGCGAGACCGGATCGACCGCGCGCAGCAGATCCTCGGCGCTTGCTGACTGGAGGCGCGAGACGAGAGTCTCCTCGAACTCGGCCAGCGCCGGCATGACGCGGCGATAGCCGTGGCGCGCCACCGAATCGAGCACTTCGCGCACCAGGCGCGCGGAAGCTTCGGCACGCGGCGGGAGCCGGTCGGCAAGCCCTTCAGGAAGCAGGCCAGGGGCGATCGCATCGGTCATGCGCCGGGCTTCTAGCGAATTCCTGCGCCCTTGCGAGGGGGAATTTCACGGATGCATGGGGTGACACAAGTCTCTTGCATAGCGCGGCGCCGGCGCTGATGCTGTTCCAGTGGGGGCAGCGGGGGGTAGGGAAGCCATGACGACGGTGTTCGATGCGGCGCGCGTGCCGTTCGATCAATATTGGATGCTGCTGTTTCCGGCCGCCGCGCTGCTCGCCGCGATCGTCGCCTTCCTGCGCGGGGCGGCGCGCAAATGGCGCTTCATCCTGATCGGGCTCACCCTCTTCCTGTTTCTGCTCTGCTTCGTGCTGCCGATGGCCGACTATCATCATGTGCGCGCGGCGCTCAGCGACGGTTCGGCCAGGACGGTCGAAGGCGCGATCAGCATGCACAAGCGCGAGACGGTGAAGCGCTGGACCGGCAGCTCGCGCGGAGTCGGGATCAGCAGCTTCAACAGCTACAGCTGGACGACGAGCGAGGAATTCTTCGTTGGCCGGCAATGGTTCTGGTTGCGCGTGGGCGGCTTTCCCTCCGGCGCGTCCTTCACCAATGCGGGCGATCCGCCGCTGCCCCTGCGCGACGGGACGCGCGTGCGCGTGACCTGGTTCGAAGACCCGTGGAATGGCGGAGAGACGCGGATCCTCAAGTTCGAGATCGAGGAGCACTCGGCGAAGCTGGCGGAGGCGCGCCCCGCTGCGGCAAGCACCGTTACCGCGTCGCCTGAGGCACTCCCCAGGGCCGCAAAGCTGCCGGCCGATTTCGACGCTTTCTGGAAGCGTTTCTTGGCCGCTGCCTCAAGCGGAGACCGCGAGGGCGTCAAGGCGCTCACCCGCTTCCCCTTCCTGTTTGCCGGTACGCCGCTCGATGCCGGTCGTTTCGACAGCATCTGGATGGGCATCTTCCCCGAGCCCCTGCGCCCCTGCTTCGCGACCGCTGAGCCCGTCCGCGATGGCGAGAGCTGGTCAGTGAGCTGCGGCGCCTATGTCTATGTGTTCGGCAAGGGCGAGGCGGGCTGGCAATTCACCGATTTCGCTGCCGATCCGGAGTCATCGGAATAGCCCAGTTCCCGTTGATCGTCTGATTCATCATGACGCTTCAGCCGCGAAGGTCAGGACAGCGTATCCCTCCATGCCGGCGCGTTTTCGATCGCCGGGCCAATAGCCGACATTTCATGGCGCGCGGTTCGGTCATCGAGGAGCAGGGCCTCGCCCGGCGTACTCGGCCCACGGCTCAGCCCAGGCTGCTCGGCAAATCCTCAACGCGTGTGTCTCCGCCCACGAAGTTCGTGCCGCCGACATAGAGGATGAGAACCCAGTCGCGGCCGTCACCATGCATGCCCCCCGGCGTCGGCAATCCCGGCCGTTCGGCGACTGGCGCTGGATGGCTGCGCTCGTCCTCAGCACGAGATTCCCGAATATGGGCGAGTTCGCGCAGGCTTCATCCTTGGGCTCGAACCAGTGCTCGATCTCGCCGTTGATCGCGAGATAGCGTGGTGCGGCAGGGCCGTCATGGACGATCTCGATGGTTCGTTCGCCACGCTTGATCTTTTTGCATATGTGCGCCGTCATTCCACCAGCCACAATCAGAATCCATTCTCGGCGACCCACGGTGCCTAGCCCTGGCCACCAATCATTGCGGTGGTGCGCGGCTTGGAATATGGGCTGGGCGCGCATTCTCTGTGCAGAACGGCACATCATGGACTGGGGTGACCTTCGCTATTTCGTAGCGCTTGCCAAGCATGGCACTTTATCCGGCGCCGCGCGCGAGGTGCGGGCCGAGCACACAACTGTGGCACGGCGGATAGCATCGCTCGAACAAACGCTCGGGAAGCGGCTTTTCGAGAGAGAGGCCAAGGGCTTCGTCCTCACCGTTGAGGGCGAGCTGGTCGTCGAACATGTGAAGCGGGTCGAGGCAGAGGTCTTCGCGATCCAGCGGAAGCTGGATGGTAGCGACGGGGCGCTTGAGGGTGTGGTACGGATCTCGGCACCGCCGGTATTCGCGGCGACTTTTCTTGCCCAGCCGCTGGCGCAGCTGCGCCGGGCGAACCCACGGCTCGTTATAGAACTGGCCGGGGAGAACCAGACGGTCAATCTCTCCCGTCGCGACGCGGACATCGCGATTCGCCTCGTCCAGCCCGATTCACCCTCCCTTGTCGCCCGCAAGCTGGGTCGCGTGGCCTATGCCCTCTATGGCGCACACGACTATCTCGACCGGGTGCCGGAGGCGCAATGGGAGTTTCTCGCCTATGACGAGAGCCTCGACGGCGTGCCGCAGCAGAAATGGCTGCTCGCTCTGGCCGGCGAACGAAAGATCGCGTTCCGGTCGAACGATCTGTCGGCGCTCCATGCCGTGGCGGCGCAGGGGACGGGCATCGCCGCGCTGCCGCGCTATCTGGGCGATCGCGATGCCAGGCTGCGGAGGATAGACCGCGACGCCGCTGCCGCCACGCGCGATCTTTGGGTGCTCGTGCACCCGGACCTGCGGCGTTCGCCCCGCATTCGCATGGTCCTCGACCATCTTGCCGAACTGATCACGGGCGCCCGTCGGATCCTCGCGCCGGACAGCTAAGCTCTACCCGAGACTGTGCGAGAATGCACAGGCGTGATGCCGAAATTCCGTCTGCCCAGCGGCCGGCGCAGGGACCATATCGCCATCACCTTTTCACAGGAGGCGACAATGCAGACTCCCTGCCGATCTCGCGCCACATTCGTCGCCTGACATCACGGCGATGGCCGGCCTCCAGTGTCCGCGCCATTCGTGAGCACGCGTTTCAGCGCAGGGACCGCCAGATCGCCGATGCACTTCACCCGCTGGCGACCGGTCAGCGGGCATCCAGACAGGAGAATCAACATGGTTCAATCAATTTGTTTTCATCGTCCTGGCGGGATCGAGGTCCTGACCATGCAACAGGGCGATCCCGGCCGCCCCGGTCGCGGAGAAGTAAGAGTGCGTCAGCGTCGCGCGGGAATTAACTTCGTCGATGTCTACCATCGCACAGGTCTTTATCCGGTGCCGTCCTACCCAGCCACGCCGGGCGTGGAGGCGGTCGGCATCGTCGAGGCAATCGGGGAGGGCGTCACCGGTCTCGCCGTGGGGCAGCGCGTCGCCTGGGCGGGGCTGCCAATGGGCGGATATACGCAGGCGCGAATCATCCCCGCCGCGCGGCTGCTGCCCGTTCCGGATGCGGTGCCCGACCGGCTGATCTCAGGGACGATGCTACGCGGGCTGACGGCCCACATGCTCCTTCATCGCGTCCATGCCGTCAAACCCGCCGACCGTATCCTCGTAACCGCCGCTGCCGGCGGTCTCGGCACCATGATCGTGCGGTGGGCCAAGCGGCTCGGCGCGGAAGTGATCGGCGTGACGGGTCGTGAGGCCAAGGCGGAGCTGGCGCGTGCGGCGGGCGCCGATCATGTGATCGTCCACGGCCGGACCGCCATCCCTGCCGCTGTTCATGCCATGACGGATGGGCAGGGCGCAGATGTCGTGTTCGACGGCGTGGGCGGCGACCTGCTGCTTGATTGCCTCGATTGCGTCCGTCCCTTCGGGCTTGTGGCGAGCCTCGGGCAGGCTAGCGGCTGGCTGCCGGACATCGCGCTCGGCGAACTCGGCCCCAGGCGCTCCATCGCCATCGCGCGGCCAAGCGTCTTTCGCTATGCGGCTGATCCCGAAACCTATCATGCTGCCGCAGCTGCTTATTTCGAGGCGCTGTCAAAGGGGCTCTCCATTGACGAAGGGCCGATATTCCCGCTCAGCCACGCCGCTGAGGCCCACCGAGCGCTTGAGGAGGGCCGCACGACCGGCGCAGTCGTGCTCGACCTTGACTGAGCCCCCATTCCAACAGGCTGCGCCCGTCTGGAACCGTTCAGAGCGGGCGCCGTCGCTGACAGGCGTTATCGACATGAACTGGTATCTGGTCATGACTCGCCGACTGCCCGGCTTTGATCCGCAATGGATTGACGCGCACTACGCCTTTCTTGAGGCGTTGCGTGATGAGCGCCGCCTTGTGTTGGCCAGGCCCTTCGCTGATGGCAGCGGCGGCGCGTATTTGTTGCGGGCGGCCTCGTTTTATGATGCGCAGGCCGTGGCCGTGACGGACCCGCTATCTCGCCACAAATGTTCCGCTATCCGCGTGCATGAGTGGCGCGTATCGGGTTCGGCGTAACGCGCTTGCAGGTGTCGTAAGCGTCCGTGGCCCGAAGGCGCGGCCCATAGTGGCGGTCGACGAACATGAGGGATTAGGAAAATGACGTTCATCCTCGCGCTTATCCTCTTTGTCCTTGTCGCCGGGGTGCTCGATGCCAGAATTCCGTGGGTGAGCGATGGCAAGCGGGAGCAGGAGCGGTGATCGCGGGACATTTTGGCCTCGCCGCCGCAGTGAAGGCGCGGGAACCGCGCCTCCCGCTCTGGACGCTGATGCTGGCGACCGCGTGGCTGGACATTCTCTTTGTGCCCCTCCTGCTGGCCGGCCGTGAAAGCATTGAAAATGCACCGGGATTCGCTCCCGGATATGGCAGCCTGCTGATTCATGCCGACTATACCCATTCCCTGCTGGGTGCTGTGCTCCTGTCCATCCTGCTCGGGGTCGTGCTGGGCTGGCGCTGGGGGAGGAGGGCGGCCCTCCTGATCATGGCAGTGGCCTTCTCGCACTGGGTGCTAGACCTTGTGGTGCACCGCGCGGACATGCCGATCCTGCCCGGCAATGCGGCGCACTGGCCGGAATTGGGATTCGGCCTGTGGCGCATCCCCGCTTTGTCCGCAGTGGCCGAACTGGCTCTCATTGTGGCCGGTTCGACAGCATATTGGCGAGCAGCGCGAGACGCAGCGATCCGCGCAGGGCGGTCTTCCCTCATGCCTGCGCATGTATCGGGCGCCTTCGTGCTGCTCGCCGGCCTCCTCGTGCTGTTCCTTGATTTCGAGCATCTGTTGCCGTGAAAGGCCGGTCTGCTCCAGTGCTCAGTCTTGGCGGTTCGGCATCGACGCTATCGTCGGGCGCGCTGGTGATAATGATCAAAAGAGAGGTGGCGGAGCGGGAGGGATTCGATCCCAATTTATAATAAATTGATTTCAAGGACTTTAATTCGCATTATCCTTGATAAACACCCCCTTTGATGCCCCCGATTTTTCTTGTGGAAAACCTCTTCTAGCACGCAAGCCTTGGTGCCGTAGCCTCAATGCCCAAATTCTGGCTGACCGTCTTTCCGTGTTCAGGTCAGCGACGCGAGTGACCTTCCATGGCACTACCCTTCAGCATTTCGGCCAGCAGGAGATAGGCCGCGACCAGAAGGCCGATCATGCCGATGATCTTGCCACTCAAGAAGGTAAAACCGAGTGCGCCGGCGAAGGGCATGAATGGCAGCACAAGCGCGACGCCGAGGAAACCCAGTGCCGTTGCCGTCAGCATCGGATGCGGCTTTAGCCGCCAGAACGGTCCGCGCGTGCGAATGAGGAACACGACAAGGATCTGCGTGGCCATGGACTCGACGAACCAGGCGGTCCGGAATGTTTCGACATCGACGTGGAAGACCAACAGGAGCGCGGCGAATGTCGCAACGTCGAACAGGGACGACAGCGGCCCCATGACCAGCGTGAAGCGCACCAGCGCCTTCATGTCCCAGCCATGGGGCCTGGCGGTTTCGCGTGCGTCGGCGCGATCGAAGGGAATGCCGATCTGCGAGAGGTCGTAAATCAGATTGTTGACGAGGATCTGGACGGCGGTGAGCGGCAGGAACGGCAGCACGACCGAGGCCAGGGCCATGGTGAGCATGTTGCCGAAATTGGAGCTCGTCCCCATCCGGATATATTTCATGATGTTGGCATAGGTTCGCCGTCCTTCGGCGACGCCGTCCGCCACGACATTGAGATCGGTTGCCAGCAGGATCATGTCCGCCGCTTCCCGGGCCACGTCCGTCGCCGTGTCGACCGAAATGCCGACATCGGCCGTCCGGATCGCCGGGGCGTCGTTGATCCCGTCACCGATGAACGCCACCGTATGACCTCGCTGCTGCAGGGCCCGGACGACGCGCAGCTTCCGGTCGGGCGTCACCCGCGCGAACAAATCTACCGCTTCGACCCGCGCCGCGAGCGCCGTTTCGCTGAGCCTAGCGATGTCGCCGCCGGTCATCACCTCTTCCACCGGCAATTCCAGTGTCTTCAGCAGATGCTGGCAGACAAGGGCTGAATCGCCGGAGATCAACTTGACCCGGATGCCGGCGGCATTGAGCCGCGCGACCGCACTGGTCGCGCTGTCCTTGGGCGGATCGATGAAGACGCAGTGCCCGGCAAAGACAAGTCCCGCATCGTCATCAACGTCGATGCGCGATCGTCCCGCCGCATCTTTCCAAGCGACGCCAAGGAGCCTGAGACCTTCGCCGGCAAAGCGGTCGTGCTGCGCGGCAATTTCGGCGCGGATCGCGGCGTCGAGCGGCACGATGCGTCCGTCCGCCGCTTCGGCGCGATCGCAAAGGCCAAGGATGGTCTCGGGCGCGCCCTTGACGATTACGAGTCGTTCGCCGTCCTTCTCGGCCAGGACCGTCACGCGGCGGCGCTCGAACCCGAAGGGACGCTCGTCGAGCTTGCGCCAACCTTCGAGCGGATGGGCGACGGCATGGGCCAGCAATGCTTCGTCGAGCGGACTCTTGAGCCCCGTTTCGAACTGCGCATTGACCGCGGCCAGCATCGCCACCCGCTCGCTGTCCGTGCCGTCGAGCCCGGGATGGGCGACCATGGCGATATGCGCCTGCGTCAGCGTGCCGGTCTTGTCGGTGCAGAGAATGTCGGTCTGGCCGAGATCGTGGATTGCCGACAGCCGCTTCACTACCACCTTGGCCGCCGCCATGCGTTGCGCGCCCCGCGCCAGCGCGACCGTGACGATCATCGGAAGCAGTTCGGGTGTCAGGCCCACGGCAAGGGCGACCGCGAAGAGAAAGGCCTGGAGCGGCGGGCGGCCCAGCGCCAGATGGGCGAGCAGCACGAACAGCACGAGGAAGATGGTCAGCCGCAGGATCAGCACGCCCAGCCGGCGCAGGCCGCGCTCGAACGCGGTCGGCGCCTGGTCCTGCTGGAGCGACGCTGCAATCTGGCCGAAGAGCGTGCGTGCGCCCGTTGCGACCACGAGCATGGTCGCTGTGCCGCCGATCATCGAACTGCCGTGCATGAGGACATTGGCGGCCTCGCCAATGTCGCCGGCGTCCTGCGCCTCGGGCCGCTTCTCCACCGGATAGGGTTCGCCGGTCAGGACCGCCTGGTTCACCTGCGCCGAATTCGCGGCAAGGACGAGCCCGTCGGCAGGCACCAGATCGCCTGCGGCTAACTCCACCACGTCGCCGGGAACCAATGTGCCGACCGGCACCTCGACGATCACTCCATCGCGCCGGACATGCGTCGTCAGCGCGATGGAGCGTCGGAGCGCATCGGCCATGGCTTCGGCGCGCCGTTCCTGCAGCGTGTCCAGTCCGGTCGACAGACACACGATGAACAGGATGATGAGGAAGCTCGGCAGATCGCCGGTCATGCCGGCGATGGCCGAGGCGACCAGGAGAATGAGGATCAGCGGGTTGGCCAGCCGTCGCGCGAAATCGGCCATGAGATGCCGGCGGTGGCGCTGGACGATCTCGTTGCGCCCCCATGTTGCCAGCCGGCTCGCGGCCTCGTCGGCGGAAAGCCCGCTTTCGGTTGTGACAACGGCTTCGAACGTCTCAGGGAGCGGCTTGCGCCAATAGTCCGAAGTTGCTGCGTTGCCACTCATAGCGACACCTTTGCCGCGCGCGGGGGTCTGTGCGTCCGCCTCGGCGATCGGCTATGCTTAGCGTCATGACGCGCAGCGAGCCAGGACAAGCTGGAGGCCGGTGGCGGCGATGGTTTTTCGGCCTGTTGATCGCCGCCGCCTTGATCGGCACGGTCTTGCACTGGGGCGAACTGGAGCGGTTTGCTCGGCTTGTGCGGGAGGCCGAGCCGGCCTGGATGGGGTTCGCCATTGCCTTGCAGGCTTTGACCTATCTCAGCGTGGCGGCGGGCTGGTCCGCCGTGCTGGCGGCTGCGGATGCTCCCCAGCCGCTTGGTAAGCTCATGCGCGTCGCCATCATCAAGCTCTTTGCCGATCAGACGATGCCGAGCGCCGGCATGGGCGGCAATGTCGTGCTTGTCGACCAGCTCCACGCGCTGGGCGCGCCGCGCAGTGCGGCTGTCGCCGCGCTGCTTATCTCCATGGTCGGATATTATTGCGCCTATGCGCTGTTCGCCGTGGCGATGATGGTCCTGCTATGGCTGCATGATCAGGCGACGCCGCTCATGGCGGGTCTGGTCACGCTGTTTCTGGCGATCGCCTTCGCGATTCCCGCGCTCGCCCTCTGGTTGCGCCGGCGCGGCAGCCGCCCCCTGCCGCGCCGGATCGAGCGGATCGGGCTCATCCGGGAACTGCTCAGGACGGTGGCACAAGCACCCGCCAAGCTGATGGGCAATCGCCGGCTGCTCGCCAAGGTCGCGCTGTGCAACGCGCTCGTCTTCCTGGCGGATGCCGGGACGCTTTACTGCTGCCTTCATGTGCTCGGGCAATCGGCCGCCTTCGCGACGGCGTTCATCGCGCTCATCATGGCGTCGATCATGATGACGCTCAGTCCGATCCCGCTTGGCCTGGGAACCTTCGAGGCGACGTCCACCGCCACTCTGCATCTGCTCGGCGTGCCCCTCGAATCCGCCTTCGCCGCGACGATGCTGCTGCGGCTGCTGACCCTGTGGCTGCCAATGCTGCCGGGCATCGTCCTCGTGCGCCGCGCGACACGCAGGCCCGGCATCGCCTAAAGTGCCCGCTTGGGCGGGTTTCGCAAAACCCTGTGACAGCATTCGAGTGATCAAGACCGCCCAGTCGCCGAAACGGAAAAAGAACCGGTCGGCATGGTCGATATCCTTGTGCGTAAGCAGGATATATTTGCCCCATCGCTCGATCGCACCCCGTCCGCCATGGCGGCCCAACGCGTAAGCAAGTGCCGAACCCAGATTGCAGCCCAACGCGCCGACTGTCGCGACCAGCCAGAGGTTCATCTTGCCTTGCGAGATCAGATAGCCGGCGAAGGGCAGGATCACTTCTGACGGCAAGGGAAGGCTGGCCGATTCAAGTGCCATCAGGCCCAGGAGGCCACCATAGCCGGTCGCTGACAGGACGCTGATGATCGCCCCAGCGATGGCTCCGGATATGTTTATGTTCATTGAATTTCCCGTCTTGCTGCACAGGAACGGCAACTGGAACGCCAGCGATCCCGAATCGGGAGAATTTGATCGAAGTTCGCTGACTCAATGTGCCGGTCTTCTCGCGACCAGCAAGATCGCTGCCAATGCGAAGGCACCGCCAGCGACGAACGTTGCAGATGGCCCGGCGGCATCCCACAGCAGGCCGGCAAGGACACTGGCGGCCAACATGGTGAGGCCGGTCGCGAGGTTGAACAGCCCGAAGGCCGACGCTCGCAGCGCCTCGGGCGCGCGCGCCGCCACGAGCTGCGACATGAGCCCCTGCGTCAGCGCCATATGCGCGCCCCACAACGCGATGCCGACGAAAGTCGCGGCCAACCCGCTGTCGAAGGCAAGCAGTGCGTCCGCGCCAATGAGGCAGGCGAGGCCGGCGAGCAGCGGCAGGCGCGGACCGCGTGCATCTGCGAGCGCGCCTGCCGGATAGGCGCCCAGCGAATAGACGATGTTCATGGCAACGAGCACGAGCGGGCTGAACATGAGGGGCAATCCCGAGGCATTGGCCTTGAGGATCAGGAATGCCTCGCTGAATCGTGCCATGGTGAACAGCACGCCGATGCCGATCACCGCCCAGAAATCGCCGCGCAGGCCACGCAGATCGCTCCATCGGATCGGCGTGCGCGCTGACGCCGTCCCGTCCCGCTGTTCCCGACCCTTGACCGCGACGATCACCAGCAGGACCGCGACCAGCCCGGGCAAGGCCGCCACCCAGAACACCGCGCGCATATTGTCGGCGAAGATCGTCATGAGGCCAATCGCGGCGAGCGGGCCGATGAAGGCGCCGGCCGTGTCCAATGCCTGACGCAGGCCATAGGCGCGGCCGCGCATAGCGAGCGGCGTCACGTCGGCGATCAGCGCGTCGCGCGGCGCACCGCGCAGCCCCTTGCCGATCCGGTCGATTAAGCGCGCGCCCAGCACGAAAACCGGGCTGATCGCCAGCGCAAATAGC
>JAFKLU010000049.1 GCA_017304105.1 Sphingomonadales bacterium | reverse complement strand
CGTAGAGCGCCTCCAGCTCGGCGCGATAGGCGGGTGTGAAGGTGGCCAGCGTCGCGGGCGAGAGCGGGCGGCAGATGATCGCACTGTTGGGATCGGCCGGGTTCGAGCGCACCGCGTCGATCGCCATGACGAAGCTGTCGTTGTGCCGCGCATAAGGCGTGCGGCTGTGCCGGCGGTTGTCGCCATATTGATAGGCGGCGTCCCAGCTCCAGCTCTCGGACAGCTCGCCCCGCAGGCCGATCACACCGCGAAACATCTGCGCCCGGACGCGGTGAATATGCGCCAGTTCATTGTCGACATCCTTGCCCAGGCTGAACGACGCGCCATCCAGCGAGGCGGCGACGGACGCGGGCAGAAAGGCATTGTCCGGCTTGATCGCCATGGTCGAGCGCGTGGCGGAGATGATCGACGTGGCGGACGACCTGCGCTCGGCAAAGATCAGCTCGGCGGAGAGTCTGAGCGCGTCGGACAGCGCATATTCTGCCGCCGCATAAGTGGAGTAGCGCTCCAGCGGTGTCCGGATCGCCTGATCCGAATAGACCGAGAGATTGTCCCCACCCTGCGCCTGCCCCGCCACATTCTTGGGGCCGAACGCGCCGGGCTCATAGTCGGTCACGGACTTGCCATCGGCCCTGAACACCTTGTCGACGGCCGAAAGCGGCGGGTTGATCGCCGGGAAGATGTTCGAGAAGGCCGTGGTGCTGCTGCTCGCCGGCGCGGTGAAATTCCGGATGGCGCCATAGGGCGACATGTAGATGAGCCCCGAGCCCGGCCCGATGATGTAGTTCGGCTTGCCGTAGCCGAAGGAACCGGGGACATTGTAGCCCGAGACGTTGGGCGCATCGTTGAGCGTGCCCGGCTCGATGCCCGCCGCGTTCACGAAAACGCCCCAGCTCTCACCGCACCACAAGCGCGCCTGCGCGCATTTGCCGATGCCCCGGTTGCGCTGATACTCCCCGCCGAGCAGCAGGTGGCCCCGCCCTCCCGCCAGATCGAGCCCATAAGCGGCCGCCGCGCGCAGGGAGGCGCCGTCCCCCCGCCCCGTCTGCCCATGGTCGACCACGCCCTTGAACCCGTCGAGCCTGTTGTCGAGGATGATGTTGACGACGCCCGCGACCGCATCCGAGCCATAAGCTGCCGACGCGCCGCCAGTGACGGTCTCCACGCGGCGGATCACCACGGAGGGAATGACATTGAGGTCGACCTGCCCGCCGGTCGACGTCGGGACGAAACGGCGGCTGTTGACGAGGGTCAGCGTGCGCGTGCCATAGGTCGGGTTGAGCCCGCGCAGATTGGCGTAGGAAGCGCCAATGTCCACGGAGAAGCCGGTGCCGGCCGTGGCATCGGACTGGGTCGCGATATTCTGGGGGATCAGGCGGACGACTTCGGACATGTTGCCCTGCCCGAGCTGCCGGATCAGGCTCGCATCGACGACGGTGAGCGGAACCGGGGAATCATAGCCGTTCGTCTTGAGCCGCGATCCGGTGATGAGAATCTCGCCGATGTCGGCCTGCGCAAGGTACCGCAGGGTCGCTCGCGCGGCCGCATCCCGTTCGGCCGGGCGAGGC
>JAFKLU010000078.1 GCA_017304105.1 Sphingomonadales bacterium | reverse complement strand
GTACAGGCCCGCCAGCGCCGAGACCGGCCGATCCTCGCGCCGCAGGACGAACAGGTAGCGTGAGACGCAGGTCGCGCGGTCGCCATCCAGATCGATGCGCCAGTTGCTGTTGGCATGGTAGTAATTCACGCGCTTCGGCGGCTCGGCCGGGCCGCCATTTGGCCCGCCGAGCATGGCCATGATCGCCTCCCGGCCCTTGTAACTGCCTTCCGCATTGGCCCACTCGCCATCGGGCGCGAACAGGCTGACGAACCCGTCCCAGTCCCGGCTATCGAGGTATCGCGAATAGTCGAACAGGATGCGCTGGATCGCCAGCTCGTCCTCGACGCGCCGCAGCCGCTGCTCGATCGAGGACGTGCCCTGTGTCTGTGTCGCCATGGCCCCGCCCCTCACAATTTCTCAAGTTCCGGGTCAGCAACCACGTCGGAGTCGATCGGGATGCCGGCGGTGTTGATGAACATGCCGAGCATGCAAAAATGGCCGCAGACGAAGATCGCGTCGATGATCTGCTCCTCGTCAAAATGGGCGATAAGCTCGGCCCAGACATCGTCCGGCACAAAGAAGTCGTCCACCAGCGCCTCGGCCATGTGGATGAGGGCGATGTCCGCCGCGCTCCATGGGTGGGCCGAGATCGGCTTCTTGAGCGCCTCCATCTCCACATCGGTCAGCCCGGCCTGCTGGCCGTAGGGAATGTGGCGCGACCAGATGTAGCCGGCCTTGATGCACCAAGCAGTGCGCATCGCCACAATCTCGCGCTCGCGATCGGCGAGCTTGTTGGCGCCGCCCATCGTGTAGCCGGACCAGTTGCGGAAGGCGAGCGAGGCGCGGACATGGCGCACCAGCGAGCGGATCACCCCGCTGTCGATCCCGCGATCCAGCAGCGGACGGATATACGCCTCCTGCTCGGGGTTGAACTGGTCGTCCCTCAGCGCGGGCAGCCGCGGCGTTCTCGTTCGCATTCTCGTCTCCTGGTTGCTCGTTGGTCTCGTTGTGACATCGCGTGGAACAGGCGGGTGGCGAAAAGCACCGGCGGGCGCAAGCAATGGCGCCGCAAAGCATAACATGATAACTATGTTTGCGCAGTGACCGAGTCAACGAGGGAAGCGCCGTCCGGCGCGAAAACTGCTTAACATGTTAATCGCGTCTTTGTAGAACCGCCGCAGGAAGAGGAGAGACCGAGGATGGCGACGCTGATGGCGGCTGCACGGCCGGAATTGCTGGAGACGAGCGACGCGGCGATCGAGGAGGCGGTCGGCCATGGCGACCCCATGGTGCTGCGCGGCGTGCTCTATCTGCTGACCGGCGACCCGGACCTCAAGACGATGGCAACCAGGACCGTCGCCTTCGGGCAGATGGACGCGATCGTCCCGGCAAGCGACGACGAGATCGCGATGGTGCGCAGCAAGGCCGTCGCCTTTCTCAAGGCCTATCGTGACAGCGGCGCGCCGCCGATCGACCCCGGCTCGCCAGAGCATGTCCGCGAGAGCATGGAACAGCTGCTCGCAGGAACGATCCCGGAGGCGGACGTGGCCATGGCGACCGAGGAGCTGGCGCTCGATCCGTGGGCGCGCGCCCTGCAATGGCAGGCGGCGCCCGATCCGGAGCGGCTGGCGGAATTCTCGGTCACCGTCATCGGCACGGGCATGGGCGGCCTCAACGCCGCGCTCCAGCTCAAGCGCGCAGGCATCCGCTACACGGTGTTCGAGAAGAATGCCGGCGTCGGCGGCACATGGTACGAAAACCGTTACCCCGGCGCGCGCGTCGACGGATCGAGCCGGACCTATTCGCACCTGTACGGCGTGGACTTCCCCTGCCCTTATAATTTCGCGCCGCAGGAGCGGAACCAGGCCTATTTCGACTGGGTCGCCGACGAATTCGGCCTGCGCGACGAGATCGTCTTCGAGACGGAGGTCACCGCGCTGAGCTGGGACGACCAGGCCGCCATGTGGGACGTCGAGACGGTCGGCCCCAATGGCAGGGCGACGCATCGCTCGAACGCGGTGATCACCTCGGTCGGTTTCCTCAATCGGCCCAATATCCCGCAGATCGAGGGTATGGAGCGCTTCGAGGGGCCGAGCTGGCATACGGTGCACTGGCCCGAGGGCATGGACCTCTCGGACAAGCGCGTCGCCGTCGTCGGCACGGGCTGCACCGGCTATCAGATGGTGCCGGAGCTGGCGAAGGAGGCCGCGCATGTCGTCGTCTTCCAGCGAACGCCGCAATGGCTGATGCCCATGTCAGGCTATCTCTCCCGCGTGCCGGAGGGGCTGAACTGGCTCGACCGGAACATGCCCTACCACACCAATTTCATGCGGCTGCGCAATGCCTATCGCATCGGCGATTTCTTCAGCAAGGTGACCGAGATCGACCCCGATTTCGACGATCCCCACAGCGTCAATCCGGCCAACAAGGCGCTGCGCGACCGCTCGATCGCCTTTCTCGAACGGAAGCTGGGCGATGCCCGGCTGGGGGACAGGCGCCTCGTTGACATCATGACGCCCCGGCATCCTGTCTGGTCGGCGCGGATCGTGCTGGTGGACGAGGACGAGTGCATTCTGGACGCGCTCCAGCGCGACAATGTCGAGCTTGTCACCAGCGGCGCCGAGCGCATCAACGAGGGCGGCATCGTCGATGGCGCGGGCAAGCAGCATGATGTGGACGCCATCATCTATGCGACCGGCTTCAAGGCGAACGACTATCTCCATCCCATGAAGATCACGGGGCGCGGCGGCCTCACCATCGACCAGCTCTGGGCGGAGGACGGACCGCGCGCCTATCTCGGCTGCATGATGCCGGGCTTTCCCAACCTGTGGACCATCTACGGGCCGAACACCAATGGCGGCCTGCAGGTCGCCGCCTATCACGAGCTGACCACCCTCTATGCCCTGCAATGCATGGAAAAGCTGATCCTGGAGGGCAGGCACGCGATCGAGGTGAAGGAGGACGCCTATTGGCGCTACAACCGCTTCGTGGACGAGCGGAACCGCAGGCGCGTCTGGAGCGACCGGCGGGCGCACAGCTATTATTGGGAAGGCGGCCGTTCCCCCGGCATGAACCCCCTGACCG
Source organism: Sphingomonadales bacterium (assembly GCA_017304105.1). GTDB lineage: Bacteria > Pseudomonadota > Alphaproteobacteria > Sphingomonadales > Sphingomonadaceae > Sphingobium. The sequence goes on along the minus strand of JAFKLU010000078.1, from coordinate 9,558 downwards.
CCACCGAAAACTGGCAGTTCATGCGTTATCCCGACTTCAGCGACATGGACGTGCGCTGATCCATGAAAACTCAACAGCGAAGGCGCCTCACACCCGCTCACTATCATTGGAACATGGCCGGACGGGTTGCTATCGCTGCCCGGTGAGCACGACCGCGCGCCAAGCCCTCATCCTGACCGCCATCCTCTGGCTTGCCGTCTCCTATGGCAGCTATATCGTCGCGGAGCTGATTGCCGGCCGGACGGGCTTCGTGCAGGATCTCCCCGTCGATCTGCCGGCAGTGCTGCTCGTGGCATTGCTCGCTTATGGCCTCTATCCCGTCGCGGAGCGCACCGCATCGGGGTCACCCATCGTTCGCGGGACAGCGATTTTGGCCGCAGTCATCGTGGTCGCCTTCGCCCAGTCGATCATCAATATGATCGAGAACCGCATCCTCGGCGTCATCCCCGCGCTGGATGCTGCGCATCTGCCGCTCATCCGGGAGCGGTTCGGCCGCAACTTCCTGGCGCATCTCTATCTGTGCAGCGCGACCGGCACGCTATTCATCTTCCTGGTGGAAGCCCGGCGGGCGGAGTCCCTGCGGCTGGAGAGGGTGCGCGCCGAGGCTCTGGCGGCTGACGCCCGCATGGCCGCGCTCAGCCTCCAGATGAACCCGCATTTCCTGTTCAATGCGCTGAACGGCGTCTCCAGCCTCATCATTTCGGGCGATCCGGAGGCGGCCGAAACCATGGTCAACCGGCTGGCAGATTTCCTCCGGCGGACGCTCAAGGCCGATCCGGCGACACCCGTGCCGCTTAGCGAGGAGTTTGCGACCGTCGACGCCTATTTGCGGATCGAGCAAGCGCGCTTCGAGGAGCGCATGCAGGTGGAAATCGATTGCCCCGCCGATCTCAGGGACATTGCCGTGCCCTCATTGCTGCTCCAGCCGCTGGCGGAAAATGCCGTCAAGCATGGCGTCGCGCGCTCGCGCAGGCCCGTGACCATCCGCGTGACCGCCCGCCGCGAAAACGCGATGCTGGTGCTCTCGGTGGAGGACGATGCCCTGAGCACGCTCGACGCCGCACCGGGCCTCGGCATCGGCAACGGCAATATCGCGCAGCGGCTGCGTGCCCGCTATGGGGCGCGCGCCTCGATCAGCACCAGAGCCGGGCCGCAGGGCTTCACCGCGGAAATCCGCATCCCGCTGGATTAGCCGCGCAGCTTCTGGAGCCGGTCCGCATAGCTTCGGCCCACGGACACCTGCTCCCCCGAAGCGAGCCGCAGGACGGGCGTGCGCGAAGCGGACTTGCCGATGGCCGCGACGCAATCGCGGCGCACGATCGTCGAACGATGGACGCGCAGGAACGCCTGCGGGTCCAGCCGCTTCTCGATATCGCCCAGCGGTTCGCGGTGGAGGAAGGAGCGCCCGGCCGTGTGCAGGCGGACATAATCGCGCTCCGCCTCGATCCGCTCGATCTCCTCGACCGGGACGCGCACGGTCTCCCCCAGCGATTTCACCCAGAACTCGCTCTCGAAACGCGGCGCAGGCGCGGCAGGCGCGCCGCCGCGGCGCAGATTGGCGATGATCTCGCGCAGCTCCTCGATCTGGCTGCGGGCCTCCATCTGGTCCCGGCGCTCGCGCGCATGGTCGAGCGCATCATAGAGGCGCTGCGCTTCCACCGGCTTCACCAGATAGTCGAGCGCCCGCGCCTCGAAAGCGCGCGGCGCGTGATGGTCGAAGGCCGTGACGAAGATCACCGCGGGCGGGAACGTGCCAGCCAGCCGCTCGACCACCTCGAAGCCGTCCAGCCCCGGCATCTGCACGTCGAGCAGCAGAACATCGGGCCTGAGCGCGCGGATCGCCTCAATGGCTTCCTCCCCGTCCCGCGCCGTGCCGACGAGCCGCAGATCCGGTCGCCGCTCGATGAGGACGCGCAGCCGCCGCGCGGCGAGCGGCTCATCATCGGCAATCAGAATCGTGAGCTCGGACATCGTAGCGGAATCACTAGAGCAAGTTAACAATCCCACCAATAGGCGCGCGACGTTCGTCGTCTCGGGGTCGTCGTTCGTCGCGCACCTGCATCGTTGATCGTGCCGGGGCGGAAGGCGGTCGACCTGCCGGTTAACGCGCGCAAACCATGTCGGTAGCCGCCGCTCCCACGACAGCCCCTTTCCGGGGCCTGTCCATGTGGGAGTTGTAACATGCACTATTCCAGACTGAAGTTCGCCGGCGCGCTGGCCCTGCCCGCCGCCCTCCTCCTGGTCCAGCCCGCTCAGGCTGCCTCGCTCTCGAACGGCACGGCCGATGGCCAGGTGACCATCGACGTGGGCGCCACGGGCAGCTTCGCGACGGCCAATTACAATCCGGTCGGCGCGGGCAACGCCCTGGACTCGGTCTATTCCTCCAATGTCTTCTTCCGCCTCGGCAATTCGGGCGCGCGCACGGCGCTCTCGTCGATCAGCGGCGCGACGGTGGTCTCGGCGGACGGCCGCCAGACCACGAGCACCTTCAGCATCGGCGCGCTCAGCTTCACGCTGGTCCAGACGCTGTCCGATCTGTTGAAGGACGGCGTGCAGACCGGATCGCAGCTCACGCAGAGCTTCTCCTTCGTGAACACGAGCACCAGGTCGCTGGACTTCAGCCTCGCCCGCTATCTCGACGGCGACCTGCCCTTCGGCAATTCCGGTACCGTTGACGGCGGCGGCATCCTGAACGTCAGCGGCCGCACGGTGCTCTTCGAGACCGACGCGGCGACGGGCCAGAACGACAATTCGACGTTCCTCGGCATCTATAATGAGGGTGGCGAGGCCGGCCGCTACGATATCGACCGCTACGGCGATCTTCAGGCGCGCCTGATCGCAGGCAATGCCCTGCGCAACCAGATCACCAACGATAATAATGCCGACGGCTTCATCGATTCCGGCGCGGGCTACGACGTGGCGCTCTCGCTGGAAAATCTGTTCTCGATCGGGGCGGGCCAGCAGGGCAACTTCACCACACACACCATCTTCGGCTCCGGCACGCCGGGATCGGTCTCCATCCCCGCCGTCCCCGAGCCGGCAAGCTGGGCGATGATGATCGGCGGTCTGGGCCTCGTGGGAGCGGCGATGCGCCGGCGGACGACCGCCGTGTCCTTCGCCTGAGCCAGACTGACGAGAGGGCTGGCCGCATTCTCGCGATGCGGCCAGCCGCTTTCCTTTGGTCCGTCAGGGGAACCTGATCCGCACGCCAATCTCGAAAGCGCGGCCGACCTTGTCGTAATATTGCCCGTTCACCGCCTGCCCTTGCGTCGCATAGGGGCTGACCGGCGGATCGGTGTTGAGGAGATTGTCGATCGAGGCCGTCAGTTCCATCCGCTCGTCGATCCTGAGCGTCGAGAAGAGGTTCACATAGGCCATGGCCGGAATCTCGTTCTTGTTGATCGTCAACGCGGGGATGGTGTTGAACGTGTTATCGTTGTTCCCCTTGCTGATGTAGAGCAGTTGCGCGGTCAGGGAGAGCGGTCCGGTCTCGAACGTCTCCTGGATATTGCCGCGGAAGTGCGGCACCGCGCCAAGGCTCCCAAGGCCATTCTCGCCCGCTCGATCCACCCCGTTGATCAGATTTTTCAGCGCATAGGTGCCGCTGAACCGCGTCGTCAGCGAACTGCTGCCCCCCAGACCCAGCCGATAGGACAGGGCGAAGTCCAGACCGGTCGATTTGAACGAGGCGATGTTCTGCACCGGTGCCGCAAGGCTGACCGGCGTGCCGTTGGGCGCGAAGGTGATGAAGCTGCAATAGAGCTGCTGCCCGGCCGTGCAGAAATTGCCGATATTGGCGGCGGTCAGCGAATCGATCGCATCGCGCAGGTCGATGCGGAAATAGTCGACCGAGGCGCGCAGGCCCGGAATGCCGGAGGGCTGCAGCACGACGCCGAGCGTCAGCGTGTTCGCCACTTCCGGGCGCAGGTTCGGATTGCCGATTGACCGGTTCTGCGGAATGTTGGCGTTGATGCCGCGCACGGTCAGGCCCGCTGCGAGCGTGGAGCCGGGCGAGAACAGCTCATAAATGGCAGGCGCGCGGATGTCCCGCGAGCGGGTGGCGCGGAAGCGCAGACCCTCGATGGGCTCATAGACAGTGCCCAGCTTCCACGTCGTCTGTCCGCCGGCCGTGCTGTAATCGGCGTAGCGGATGGCGCCGTTGATATCGAAACTGTGCGCGAAGGAGACCTCGCGCGCCAGCGGCACCAGCGCCTCGAAATAGCCTTCCTTCACATTGAACTTGCCGGCGAAGGGAGTCGCATTGCCGATCAGGAAACGGCCGGCGGTGGAGAGCGCGTCCGCGGTCAGCTTCTGCTTCTCGCTGCGCCATTCGCCGCCGAACGCGATCGACACCGGCCCGGCCCAGGTCGCGAAAGGCTCGCCGCGCACGTTCACAGCCGCCGAATGCTGCACATAGCCGACGCGGCTGAAGCCGGCGCGGTTCACATAATCCTGCGCGCCCGGCGCGCTGCGCTGGATGGACTGCGGACCGAACACGTTGAGCGGCACGCAGCCCGCCGCGGCAGGGACATTGTCCCGCACACCGCGGCAGACGATGCTGCCCCCGACCTGCACGGCATCCGCCGCGAAGGCATAGAAGGCCGGCGCGAAATTGTTGGTGAAGTTGCTGCGGAAGATGTTCTTTCCGTAGGAATAATGCGTATCGTAGTGCCAGCTATTGCCGAGATCACCCTCCAGCGCGAGCATGACATGCGGCGTCTCGTTGCGGACGCGGAAGTTGATGTTCCCCATGTCGTAGAAGCCCTTCGACAGGGTGAAGCTCGTGATGTTCTGCGCGATCATCGCATCGCGCACGGCCTGCGGCAGATAGGCATTGTCGCGCTGGATGGTGAAGGAAGCGATGTTGGGCAGGCCGCCGGTGAAGATGGCGAGCGTGTTCGTATAGCCGCCCTCGGCCGACAGCACCGCCGCGTCCGAGAAGGCGAACTCGGCCCGCGCATAGGTGGTGACGCGCCGCACGCCGGGGATCAGGCTGGAGCCGGTATTGCGGCTGAGGCCCTCGCCGCCGATCTGGTAGGTGCCGTTGTTGAGCGAGCCGGCATCATAGGGCCGGATCGTGCCATCGGCATTGAAGGTGTAGCCCCGCAGCGTGAAGTTGTTCGGCCCGAGGATCTTGCCGCCGATGCTGTTGTTGTTCTTCACGTTGGGCGCGACGACGTTCGCAGGCAGGCCATTGGTCGCGAAGTTGGAATTGGTGACGATCATCCACTCCTCGGCGCCCCATTTGCGCGCGTAGAGATCGTTGATTTCCTTCGATTCGGTGGCCTCCACGCTGGCGACGAAATGGCCCCGCCCGCCCGCGAAATCGATGCCGCCGATCGCGCCCAGGCGATATCGGGCATTGTCGCCATATTGCGAGATGCCGCTGGAGGCGGTCAGTTCGATGCCCCGAAACTGCTTCTTGAGCAGCACGTTGACGACGCCGGCGACCGCGTCCGAACCATATTGCGCCGAAGCGCCGCCCGTCACCACCTCGACCCGATCGATCATGTTGGTGGGGATGACGTTGAGGTCGGTGGTCACCGGCACGCCGGTATTGTTGGAGGGGGCCTGCGGAACAACCCGCGATCCGTTGATCAGCACCAGCGTGCGCTGGCCACCAAGACCGCGCAGATCGGCGGTCGCCTGCCCCGGATTGGCGAAGTTGTTCGCATTGCCGCCCGCCGAGCGCGTCGCCTTGAAGGCCGGCTCCTGCTGCAGCACTTCCGCGACGGTGGAGGCGCCCTGCCGCGCGATGAGATCGGCGCCGATCACCTGCGTAGGCGAAGGCGCGGAGAAACCGTTCAGCGAGGCGCGCGAGCCGGTGACGATGATGTCCTGATCGGACACGCCGCTCGCCCTCGCGCTGTCCTGCGGCGCCTGGGCATTGGCCGCCACCGCGATCAGCGACGATGCGATGAGCCAACCATGCCGCACGCGGCGCGACCCGGCAGCCAGCTTCAATACCGAATTCATCCTTCGTCCCCTCCTCTTTTCCCCGACCTGTCCGTCGTGAAGCACCGGCCTCGTTGCGAGGTCCGGCAGGCGCCAGGGCGATGATGGTCGCCCGGAGCCGGTGATCCTGTCGATTACTACAGTGCTATAATATGAGATGCGGGCCGGGGCTGAATGGCTGCGGTGTCGAGCGCACGCCCACGGTTCCAGAAAATATCCGGATTCCGCCTCGCCTTCCGCCTCATTCGCATTGCGCCTCTCCCAGTCCGCGAATCATGTTATTCTATGTCTCTATAATTCAAATTGCGCCTTAAATCGAAAAGGTGCAAGAGCCTGTGCCAAGGCGCGGAAGGCGCCGCTGACCGGAGAGGACAAGATGGCTGATCTCGAAACCCGCCATGTGATCGAGGCGATCACCGGCGCCTGGCGCACCCGCGCCATCTACGAGGGCGCGCGCGCCGGGCTGTTCGATGCGCTGGGCACGGCGCCCGCCTCTTCCGCGAGTCTTGCCGCGCCGTTGGGCCTCGATGCGCCGACCACGCTGCGCATCCTGCGGGCCCTCGCCGTGCTGGGATTATGCGAGCAGACTGGTCCCGACCTGTTCGCCGAGACCCCCGCCGGCCGCGTCGTGCGCAGCGATGCGCCCAATTCCCTGCGCGGCATGGCCATGCTGTGGGGCGACCGCATCTGGCGCTCGCTGGAGACGCTGGGCGACACGCTGCGCACGGGCGAGCCCGGCTGGGGCAATGGCAATTTCGGCGCGATCCATGGCGATCCCGCCGCCTCGGACATCTTCAGCCGCGCCATGGCCGAGCAATCCGTGCCGATCGGCCGGGCCCTCGCTGCGGCATGCGACTTCTCCGGCTTGCGCACCGTGGCCGATGTCGGCGGGGGCTATGGCGCCGTGCTGATCGAGGTGCTGCGGGCGAATCCCGGCCTTACCGGCTTCGTGCAGGACCTTGCCCTGATGACGGACGGCGCGCGGCGCTATCTCGATCAGGCCGGCCTCGGCGGCCGCGCCACCTTCCGCCCCGGCGACTTCTTCGCCGATGTGCCGAGCGGCGCCGACTGCATCCTGCTCAAATATATCCTCCACGACTGGCCGGATGGCGACTGCGCCCGCATCCTCGCCAATTGCCGCGCGGCCCTCGCCCCCGGTGCAGCCCTCATCGTGCTGGAACGCATCCTGCCTGAGCGCGTCAGTGCGCAGGACGAGCCCGTCGTGCGCACCGATCTCGTGATGATGCCGATCAGCGGCAAGGAGCGGACGCGGGCCGAGTTCCAGGCCATGCTCGGCGCGGCCGGCTTCACGGTGGAAGCGGTGAAGCCGCTGGTCGATGGCTGCTGGGCGATCGAAGCGCGCGCCGCCTGATGCGACCTCTTCCAGTCCGACGATATTTTATAGTTGACTAGAAATATCTTGCCGCCCTCCGCCCTGCCGCTTATGCTTGGGCCATCCGCCAGAGTGGCGAAAACATGCTTGGGAGAAGTTGCTTGGTCGAATCGCGTCATGTGCGGACAGGCGTGTTCCTGCCCCCTCATCACACCAATGACGAGGACGTCGCGCTCTGCATGCAGCGCGATTTCGAGCTGGTGCAGTGGGTCGAGCATCTCGGCTTCACCGAGGCCTGGATCGGCGAGCATCATTCGGGCGGCCTGCAGATTTACGGCTCGCCGGACCTGTTCATCGCCACCGCAGCAGAGCGCACGTCGCGCATCCGCATTGGCGCGGGCGTCATCTCGGTGCCCTATCATCATCCCTATATGGTCGCCGACCGCATCGTGCAGCTCGATCATCAGACGCGCGGCCGCGCCATGTTCGGCTTCGGCCCTGGCATGCTGATCTCGGATGCGCAGATGCTCGGCATCGCGCCGGAGCAGCAGCGCGAGCGGCTGGTGGAGGGCGTGGACGTCATCATGCGCCTGCTGGACGGCGAAGTGGTCGATCATGACAGCGACTGGTTCACGCTGCGCGGCGCGCGGCTCCAGCTCTCGCCCTACAGCCATCCACGGCCCACGCTGGCGATTGCTACATCGCGTACGCCGATCGGTTCTCGCCTCGCCGGCCGCTACGGACTGGGCATCCTCACCCAGGGCGGCGGCGACGTGAACGGCGCCTGGGCCCATGCCGAGGAAGCCGCGCGCGAGCATGGCAACACGCTCGACCGCGACAATCTGCGCGTGGTGGTCTCCTTCCACCTCGCCGAAACCAAGGCGGATGCGGAGAAGGCCGTGCAATTCGGCTATGAGCCCTGGCTCAAATATCTGGAGGCGCTCAATCCCAAGGCCTATGCCGAGACGCGGGAAAAAGGTGGCGACGATCCGGCCAGGATGATCGCAGCACGCGGCGGCCTCGTCGGCACGCCGGACGAAGCTCTAGAGTATCTCGAGCGGCTGTGGGAGCGCATCGGCCCGTTCGGCACGGTGCTGATGTCCGGCACCAACTGGATGAACTTCGAGGCGAGCAAGCGCAATTACGAGCTGATGATGCGCTACGTCATGCCCCGCTTCAATCGGGCCAACCGCCAGCGCGAGAAGTCATTCGACTGGGTCTATGAGAACCGGCACGAATTCAGCGGCGCGAATGCCGCGGCGGTGAACAAGGTGCTGGAGACGGCCCAGCGCGGATAGGCTGCCGGGCGCCCGATAGCCGGGCGCCTCAGCTCGCCGGGTCGTACATGAACTCCCGCAGCTCCTGCCCGCAGCGACATGCGACCGCGATCTTCCGCGCCCACTCGACGGCCTGCGCGCGCGTGGGCACTTCCAGCACAGCGAAGCCGCCATTGAGGCGGCTGCCCGCGTAAATCTCCGGAGAGATGGAGCCGTCGCCCGAGACGAGCACGGGGTCGACGGCCTCATTGATACCGCCGCCGAACACATAGACGCCGGCGGCCTTGGCTTCCTCGATCACCGCATGAGCATCGACCGATGCCATTTGCAGTTCTTCCTCCGTGAGCGCCATCGCTTCGCTGGGAAAGGAGATGAGATATTTGGTCATGCGCCATGATCCTCCGCTGATGAAGCGAGCCCGGCGGCCGGCAGCGTCGCAAACCGCAATCGGGACTTCGCGATCCTACTCCATGAGTTGAGCAGAAGCCGCTGCAATATCGTCTTCCAGCGTCACGACCGGCACCAGCAGGTAGGACGCGCGCTCGCCGCCCGTATGGATGCGGTGTGCGCCCCGGTTCACGCTGTCCTCATGCCGCATGTAGAGCATGGGCTTGGGATGGTTGTAGATGTCGCGTCCCTTGACGATCAGCCGCAGGGTTTCGCCGGGCAGGAAGCGCGTGCCGGAGGGCAGAATCTCGATGTCGACCGCCACAATTTCCCCCGGCATCAGCTTCTCGTCCCGATCATTAGCGAGCACGGGCTGCCATTCGCTCGACTTCGCGGGGTCCAGCGCCCGCCGGGAGACGCGCAGCCAGCCCAGCGCCACCGGCCCGTCCTCAAACACCGCCCAATGCGCGAAGCCTTCCTTCGTGCCGTCAACGCGCAGCTTCTCGACCGCGACATGGAGATCGAGGTCGTCGCCCTCGTCGGTCGAGACCCAGAGCTTGAGCTTCATGTAGCCGGTGATCTCGGTGTCCGCCTCGAAGCGGTGCT
>JAFKLU010000077.1 GCA_017304105.1 Sphingomonadales bacterium | reverse complement strand
GGGCGAGAGCGTGAAGCCGACGAGATAGTCCAGCGCGCGGCGCGCCCGATAGGCGTCGATCAGATCGGTATCCAGCTCGCGCGGATGCTTCATCGCCTCGGTGATCGTGGCCTTGGTGATCGCGTTGAACGTCACCCGCTCGACCGCCTCACCATCGGCAAGGAAGGCGATGCTCAGGCTGCCAAGGCGGATGTCGAGAACGGGCGCTTCACGGTCGCCTCGGTCGAGACCAAGCCGGCCACGCGCAATCCTCCGCCGCCATTCACCACCTCCACGCTTCAGCAAGAAGCCGCGCGCAAGCTCGGCCTCTCGGCCAGCGAGACGATGCGGGTGGCGCAGCAGCTCTACGAGGATGGCGCGATCACCTATATGCGTACCGACGGTGTGCAGATGGACAGCAGCGCCATCTCCGCCGCGCGCAACGCCATCGCGAACCGCTATGATGGCGGCTATCTGCCGGACAAGCCGCGCGTCTATCAGACCAAGGCGAAGAACGCGCAGGAGGCTCACGAGGCGATCCGGCCGACCGACTTCTCGCGGGACAGCGTTGGCTCGGGCGTCCATGCCCGACTCTACGACCTCATTTTCAAGCGCGCGCTGGCGAGCCAGATGGCGTCGGCCCGGATGGAGCGCACGACGATTGAGCTGGTCGACGGCACCGGCCAGCATGCGCTGCGGGCAACGGGTCAGGTCGTGCTCTTCCCCGGCTTCCTTGCGCTCTACGAAGAAGGGCGCGACGACAGCGAGGATGAGGACGGCAAGCTGCTGCCCGCGCTCAAGGCCGGCGACAGCCCGGCGAAAAAGGCGGTGCGCGCCGAGCAGCACTTCACTCAGCCGCCGCCGCGCTACAGCGAGGCGAGCCTCGTCAAGCGGCTGGAGGAGCTGGGCATCGGCCGTCCGTCCACCTATGCCTCCACCATCCAGACGCTCAAGGATCGCGACTATGTGCGCGTCGAGAAGAACCGCTTCTTCGCGGAGGAAAGCGGGCGGCTGCTGACGGCCTTCCTGGAGCGCTTCTTCGAGCGCTACGTGGCCTATGATTTCACCGCCGGCCTTGAGGACGAGCTGGACGAGATCAGCGGCGGGCGTGCGCAGTGGCAGCAGGTGCTCGAAGCCTTCTGGCGCGATTTCAAGCCCAAGACGGCCGAGATCATGGAGCAGAAGCCCTCCGAGATCACGGCGGCGCTGGACGAGTTCCTTGCGCCCATGCTGTTCCCGGACAAGGGCGATGGCGTCGATCCGCGGCTATGCCCGCTCTGCAAGGAGGGCAGGCTGTCGCTGCGCGGCGGACGCTTCGGAGCGTTCATCGCCTGCTCAAATTATCCCGAATGCAAGTTCACCCGGAAATTCGGGCAGCCCGGCGGCTCGGATGGCGATGCGTCAGGCGGCAATGAGGAACTGGGGAACCACCCGGAGACCGGCCTGCCGATCACGCGCAAGGCCGGCCGGTTCGGCCCCTATATCGAGACGGGCAGCGGCGATGGCGTCAAGCGTGCCTCGATTCCCAAGGATCTCCCGGGCGGCGAACTGACGCTCGACTGGGCGGTGAAGCTGCTCTCGCTTCCCCGCACGGTCGGCGAGCACCCCGAGACGGGCAAGCCGATCACGGCCAGCATTGGGCGCTATGGTCCCTATCTGGCGCATGAGGGCAAATATGCGCGGCTCAGTTCCACCGCAGAGGTGTTCGAGACCGGCATGAACGCGGCAGTGGCCAAGCTGGCGGACGCGGCCAATCGCGGCGGGGCGCGCAAGGCGGCCGAGCCTCTCAAGGTGCTGGGCGCGCATCCGCGCACCGAAGCGGAGATCAAGCTGATGGCCGGGCGGTTCGGCCCCTATGTGACCGACGGCACGACCAACGCCACGCTGCCCAAGACCATCGCGCCGGAGGAGCTGACGCTGGAGGAGGCCGCGCAGCTCATCGATGCGCGCGCGGCGGCGGCTCCGGCGAAGAAGGGCAAGAGCAAGAAGGCGCCGGCGAAGAAGGCCGCTCCGAAGAAGGCTGCGGCCAAGAAGACCGGCGAGAAGGCCAAGGCCGCGCCGAAGGCGAAAAAGGCGGCGGCGGAATAATCCTCGCTCCGGGCGAGGGGCGGCGGGAGGGCCTGCTTTGGAAGGCCGGCCCCTGTTGCTCGGCCAGCGCGGCGTGGAGGGAGCAGTGCGGGTCGATCATGACAGGTTCGCGCTGTTCTCATAACCTCTGGCGCGGGGGCGCTTGAACGCGTCTCCGGCCAGTCTGTCCACTCGACAAGGAACCACGGATGCGATCGATGAAGACGCTGCTGACCATGAGCGCGGCGGTTTTTGCCGCGGGCGCGTTGGCGCAGGTCCCCAAGGAGCAGCTTGCGACGCCGCCGGCCGGTGCCGTCCACTATATCATCAGCTCGCCTGCCGGACAGCATGGCGAGAGTTGGATGTGGACCGGCTCGGACGGCAAGCGCATGGGGCGCGAGAGTTTGCTGCTACGCGGTCAGGTCTGGGAGACGGACAGCAGCGAAACGGACGATCCGGTCAATCCGCCGAGCGCCATCACTGTGCGCGGTGTGACGCCCAATGGCGACGCAGCCGAGACGTTCGCCATCACGCGCAATGGAACGGCCATCTGGAAAAGCCCGGTCGATGCGGGCAGCCTCAAGGTCACCAGCCCGCATTTCTATTATGCTCAGGGCGGCCCGATGGCGCTGATGGCGTCGTTCGTGCACCATATCCTTGCCCAGCCCGAGAAAACGCTTGCCCTGCTGCCCGGCGGACAGGCGCGCGCCGAGAAGCTGACGACGATCGAGATCGGCGAGGGGGAAAGGCGCAAGACGGTGGTCGCCTGGGCGATCACGGGGATTTCCAACGCGCCACTGCCGATCTGGACAGACGCGGACGGGCGCTTCTTCGGCTATGCCGGTTTCCTCAGCTGGCTGCCCGAGGGCTATCAGGGCGAGCAGACAAAGCTCGAAGACGCGCAGACGCAGGCATTGGCCAGGCGCATGCCCGCGCTCGCCGCCTCGCTCGTCACCGTGCCCACGGGGCCGGTGGCCTTCACCCATGTGCGGACCTATGACGCGAACAACATGGCCTTTCTCGCCGATCAGACCGTGCTGGTCTCGGGGAGCAAGATCGTCGCGGCGGGCCGGACGGGCACCGTCAAGGTGCCGGCGGACGCGCAGATCATCGACGGGACCGGCAAGACGCTGGTGCCGGGGCTGTGGGATGCGCACATGCATCTTGGCGGCGATTATGAGGCGCTCCAGGAGCTCTCCCTCGGCGTCACCTCGATCCGCGATCCGGGCAATAACGACGCGCTGACGATCGACCGGCGCGAGCGCGCGGCCAAAGGCGAACTGCTGCTGCCCAATGTCTATGCGTCCTCGCTGATCGACGGGAAGGGGCCGAATACCGCCCAGATGGCTAATGTGGCGGAGACCGAGGAAGAGGGCATCATGCGGGTGCGCGAGGCCAAGGAGAAGGGCTTCGCCAGCGTCAAATTCTATGGATCGCTGGACCCGGCCTGGCTCCCGGCGATGATCGCGCAGGCGCATCAGCTCGGCATGCATGTCCATGGCCACATCCCGCAGGGCATGCGGCCGATGCAGGCGATCGAGCTCGGCTATGAGGAGATTACCCATATCAACTGGGTGATGATGCAGGCCATGCCGGACGATGTAATCGCGCAGAGCAACGGCCTCGCGCGCATCGAGGGGCCGGGGCGCTATGGCAAGGACGTGGACCTCAACGGGCCCGTGATGAGCGAGATGATCCATCTCATGGCACAGCGCAGGATCGCCAGCGATCCGACCGCCGTGACCTTCGAGGGGCTCTATGTGCCCGAGCGCGGGCAGATGGCGGGCGCCTATGCGCCCTTCGTCGGCACGTTGCCGATCACGATCGAGCGCGGCTTCACGGCGGGCGGCTTCGCTCCGCCGGCGGGCGTGACGCGCGCTGACTATCGCAAGAGCTTCATCAACATGCTCGTGCTCATCAGGAAGATGTTCGATGCGGGCGTGCCGATCGTCGCGGGGACAGACGGAAGCGGCATCGAGCTGGTGCGCGAGCTGGAACTCTATGTCTCGGCGGGTCTGACCCCGGCGCAGGCGCTCTCCACCGCGACGATCCAGCCCGCGCGGCTGGTCGGCGTCGATGCGCAGGTCGGCTCGATCTCGGCGGGGAAGATCGCGGATCTGGTGCTGGTCGAGGGCGATCCGGGCAAGGACATTGGCGCGCTGCGACAGACGCGGCTTGTGATGATGGCCGGGCGGCTGATGGATGCGGACAAGCTGCGCGCAGCGGCGGGCTTTTCCGGGCGGCCGAGGTAAGAGGCGCCCCGGCTCGAACGGTGTGGAGGCGGGCGTGTCCAAAGACAAAGTGTCCTGCTTTGTAGGAAAAGCTTGGTGCGAAGGAACCGGGCCTGCGCTAGCAGCCTGTGGGGGGCAGCACCCCTTGCGCTCCCTCGCCATCAGCTTCAGGACTTTGCCTTAGATGACCCGCACGCTCACCCATCTCGAACGCCTGGAAGCCGAAAGCATCCACATCATGCGCGAGGTGGTGGCCGAGGCGGAGAAGCCGGTCATGCTCTACTCGGTGGGCAAGGACAGCGCGGTGATGCTGCATCTGGCCCGCAAGGCCTTCTATCCCGCGCCGCCGCCCTTTCCGCTGCTCCATGTCGACACGACCTGGAAGTTCAAGGCGATGTACGAACTGCGTGACCGCATGGCGCGCGAGAGCGGCATGGAACTGCTCGTCTACCAGAATCCGGAGGCGAAGGAGCGGGGCATCAATCCCTTCGACCACGGCCCGCTGCACACGGACATGTGGAAGACGGAAGGGCTGAAGCAGGCGCTCAATCTCCATGGCTTCGACGTCGCCTTTGGCGGCGCGCGGCGCGACGAGGAGAAAAGCCGGGCGAAGGAGCGCATCTTCTCGTTCCGCACCGCCTCGCACGGCTGGGACCCCAAGAACCAGCGGCCGGAGCTGTGGAACCTCTACAATGCCCGCAAGGCCAGGGGCGAGAGCATCCGCGTCTTTCCGATCAGCAACTGGACCGAGCTCGACATCTGGCAATATATCCAGCTTGAGCGCGTGCCGATCGTGCCGCTCTATTTCTCGGCGCCGCGCCCCACGGTTGAGCGCGACGGCCTGCTGCTGATGGTCGATGACGAGCGCTTTCCGCTGCTGCCCGGCGAAGTGCCGGTAGAGCGCTCGATCCGCTTCCGCACGCTCGGCTGCTATCCGCTGACCGGCGCCGTGGAGAGCGAGGCGGCGACGCTGCCGGAGGTCATCCAGGAAATGCTGCTCACCACCACCAGCGAGCGGCAGGGCCGCGCAATCGACAAGGATGCAGGTGGTGCCGGCATGGAGAAGAAGAAGCAGGAGGGCTATTTCTGATGAATGCGCAGCAATCCTCTTCATCCGTTCGGGCTGAGCGAAGTCGAAGCCTTATCCCGAACGAAGTGAGGGCCTCGCTCCGCTCGGCAGAGCCCTTCGACTTCGCTCAGGGCGAACGGCACTGGATAATTTGATGACTGACATTGCTGAACCCATTTACCAGACTGATGCCCTCATCGCCGAGGACATCGACGCCTATCTGGAACAGCATCAGCACAAGTCGATGCTGCGCTTCATCACCTGCGGCAGCGTGGACGACGGAAAGTCGACGCTGATTGGCCGCTTGCTCTATGACAGCAAGATGATCTTCGAGGATCAGCTCGCGGCGCTTGAGGCCGACAGCAAGCGCGTCGGCACGCAGGGGCAGGAGATCGACTTCGCGCTGCTGGTCGACGGCCTCGCCGCCGAGCGTGAGCAGGGCATCACGATCGACGTCGCCTATCGCTTCTTCACCACGGAGAAGCGCAAGTTCATCGTCGCCGACACGCCGGGCCACGAGCAATATACCCGCAACATGGTGACCGGCGCTTCGACCGCCGATCTGGCCGTGATCCTGATCGACGCGCGCAAGGGCGTGCTGACGCAGACGCGGCGGCACAGCTATCTGGCCAAGCTGGTCGGCATCCGCCACATCGTGCTCGCCGTGAACAAGATGGATCTGGTCGGCTATGACCAGGCGGTGTTCGACGGCATCGTGAAGGACTATGCCGAGTTCGCGCGCGAGATCGGCATCGAGGCGTTCGTGCCCATGCCGATTTCCGGCTTCAGGGGCGACAATATCACCGCGCTCTCGCCCAACACGCCCTGGTACAAGGGGCCGACGCTGATCGACCATCTCGAAAGCGTCGAGGTGGACAACAGCGCGGATCAGGCCAGGCCGTTCCGACTGCCGGTGCAGTGGGTCAACCGGCCCAATCTCGATTTCCGTGGCTTTGCGGGGCTGATCGCGAGCGGCACGGTGAAGCCGGGCGATGCCATCCGCGTGCTGCCCTCCGGCAAGACGAGCACGGTCGCGCGCATCGTCACGCTGGACGGCGATCTCGACGAGGCGGTGGCCGGCCAGTCCATCACACTCACGCTCGCCGACGAGATCGACTGCTCACGCGGCGACGTGATCGCGATCGCGAGCAATCCGCCGCAGGTCGCCAACCAGTTCGAGGCGACCATCGTCTGGATGTCCGACGAGGCGATGAAGCCGGGCCGCGCTTATTGGCTGAAAACCGCGACGCAGACCGTATCGGCGACCGTGCAGGCGCCGAAATATGAAGTCAATATCAATACTCTGGAGCATCTTGCTGCCAAGACGCTGGAACTGAACGCCATTGGCGTCGCCGAGGTGGCGACGGACAAGCCGATCGTGTTCGAGGCTTATGCGGACAACCGGACGCTGGGCGGCTTCATCCTGATCGACAAGATCAGCAACTCGACGGTTGCGGCGGGCATGCTCCACTTCTCGCTGCGCCGCGCTCAGAATGTGCATTGGCAGGCGGTGGACATCGGCCGCGAGGCCCATGCCGCGCAGAAGGGCCAGCAGCCGGCCGTGCTGTGGTTCACGGGGCTTTCGGGTTCGGGCAAGTCGACCATCGCGAACATCGTCGAGAAGAAGCTCTACGCGCAGGGGCGCCACACCTTCCTGCTCGATGGCGACAATGTGCGCCATGGGCTGAACAAGGATCTGGGCTTCACTGAGGCGGACCGCATCGAGAATATCCGCCGCGTGGGCGAGGTGGCGAAGCTGATGACCGATGCGGGCCTCATCGTCATCACCGCCTTCATCTCGCCGTTCCGGGCGGAGCGCGACATGGTGCGGGCGATGCTGCCGGCGGGCGAGTTCGTGGAGATCTTCATCGACACGCCGCTTGCGGAAGCCGAGAAGCGCGACGTGAAGGGCCTCTACAGGAAGGCGCGCGCGGGCGAGCTCAAGAACTTCACCGGCATCGACAGCCCCTATGAGGCGCCGGAGAAGCCGGAAATCCGGATCGACACGACCCGCATGTCGCCGGAAGAGGCGGCAGACCTCATCGTCGAGCGCATTCTGGGCGTGTGGAGCCCGGACCTGTGAGCGACGCGGCGCTCGCGGCGCGGCTGGCGGCAGCGGCCGGCAAGCTGCTCCTGGAAGTGCGCGCCTCGGGCATGTTCGAGGGCAAGAAGCTCGGCAAGACGGGCGATGAAATCTCGAACCAGTTCCTCGTCGCGGCGCTGCGCGAGCAGCGGCCGGAGGACGGGCTGCTCTCCGAGGAGAGCCATTGCGACGGTACCCGGCTCGCCAAATCGCGCGTGTGGATCGTCGATCCGGTTGATGGCACGCGCGAATATGGCGAGGAGCGCGCCGACTGGGCGGTGCATGTGGCGCTGGCGGTGGATGGCGTGCCCGCGCTTGGGGCGGTGGCGCTGCCGGGGCTCGATCTGGTGCTGCGCTCGGATGAGCCGCTGAGCGTGCCGCCCGCGCCCGAGCGCCTGCGCATGGTGGTGAGCCGCACGCGCCCCGCCGCCGAGGCGTTATCGGTGGCCGAGGCGCTCGGCGCCGAACTCGTGCCGATGGGCTCGGCCGGGGCCAAGGCGATGGCGATCATCCGGGGCGAGGCGGATATCTATCTGCACTCGGGCGGGCAATATGAGTGGGACAGCTGCGCGCCCGTCGCCGTGGCGCTGGCGCATGGCCTGCATTGCTCGCGCATCGATGGCACACCGCTCGTCTACAATCAGGAGGACGTCTACATGCCGGACCTGCTGATCTGCCGGCCCGAACATGCCGCGCGGGTGCTGGCGCTGGTGCGGGATATCCTCGCTTCCTGAACCCGGCTTCGGGGCTTCATGCCGCCGGTTTGCGGTGAGCGGACGAAGCGAAAGCCGCCATCGTTCGTTTCCGGATTGCGGGGGCCAGCGAAAGGAGACGGACAATGCCCCAGGGCGACAAGTCAAGCTACACCGACAAGCAGAAGCGCAAGGCCGAGCATATCGAGGAAGGCTATGAGGACCGCGGCGTCAGCCACAAGGAGGCGGCGCGACGCGCCTGGGCGACGGTCAACAAGGAGACGGGCGGCGGAAAGAAGTCCGGCTCGGGACGCGGCAAGCAGCAAAACCATGCCTCCTCGCGCAAGGGCGGGCGCATAGGCGGATCGGGCCAGAGCCACGAGAAGCGCTCCGCCGCCGCGAAGAAGGGCTGGGAAACCCGCCGCAGGCAGGCGCAAGGCTGATGCTCTCAGATGGCTTGCGCTGGACGAGTCAGTACGCCCATTTGGTTGAAGCTATCCACTTCCTTCCCTAGAAACGCAGGAGTGGGACGGTAGGGTCGAGTCATGCCGATCGGCGTACCGGGGAAGGAAGAAGGATTGTCGATAAAGGGTAGCGCTCGGGCCGAGCCAACCCCATTGCGGGCTCATGCAGCGCCTATGCGGCGAGACGCGCGAGAGCGCCGGGATGCGCTGGTGCGCGCGGCGGCGGAATGTTTTGCCGTGAAAGGCTATAACGTACCGCTGGAGGAGATCGCCGACCGCGCCGGGGTCGGCCGGGGCACGCTCTACCGGAATTTCAAGGACCGCATGGCGCTCGCCCTCGCCGTGTTCAGCCGCGACATTGACGATCTGGAGGCGCAGCTCGACATGGCGCTGCCGATCGAGCAGCTGATGAGTGCCATCCTCCATCGCGGCGCCAAGGCTGCGGCGCTTTTCACGCGGCTTGCCATTGAGGTGAAGCTCGATCCGGAGCATCTGGACGACTTCCACCAACTAGGCACGCGCGTCTCGGCGCTGCTGCAGCCGCTGGTGGACAAGGCGCATGAGGACGGGTTGCTGCGTCCCGAGCTTGGCACGAAGGATCTCCTGCTCTGCATGCGCATGGCCAGCGGCCTGCTGCTGCCGCAAATGGCCGAGAAGGAGGTGCAGGCGCACATCGATGCGGCGCTGTCGCTGCTGATGCGGGGGCTGTGCGCGTCTTGAGCTGAAGGCGAAAATCGCGGGAAGAGGCTATTTCTCCGCCGGGTCTGCCCAGCCGAGGCCGAGGCTTTTCTGGACATTGACATAGCTGTTGGTGAGCGCGGCGGTTCCCTGGCTCAGCGCCATGGCGGCGCTCAGGCGTTGGCGCTCGATGTCGAGCTGGTCGATCAGCGAGCTCGTGCCGGCCTCGACCCGCTGGCTGTTGAGGGTTGCGGAGCGGGCGGCGGACTGCTCGGCGCGCACGAGGCTCGCGACCTGCAGACGTGTGTTGCCGAAGCGCGAGAGGGATGTCTCTGCGTCCTGCAGGGCAGCGAGGACGGCCTTGCGATATTGCGCCTCCGCCTCGTCGCGCTGCGCTTCAGACTGCCGCACCGCCGCCGCGCCGCGACCGAAATCGAGGAAGGACCAACTGAGCATCGGCGCCCCGAGCGCGGTCAGATTGTCGATGTCCAGCACCCTGCCGGGCGAGGTGCCGCCAAGGCCGAGCAGGCCCATGAAACTGACGCTCGGGAAGCGCCGCGCTTCGCTGACGCCGATGGCGGCCGTGCTGGCGGCCAGCGCGCGCTCGGCGGCGCGAACATCCGGCCGGTGGGCGATGAGGGAAGCGGGATCACCGATGGCGACCTGCGCGGGGGGCAGGGGGATCGGCGCGGCCGTGGCGAGCTGCGCGTCCAGCGCGCCCGGCTCGCGGCCGGTCAGCAGGGCGAGCTGATCGAGATAGGCGTCGATGTCGCCATGGAGCGGCTGCGCTTGCGCGCGGGTGCTGTCGAGCTGTGACTGGAGGCGCTCTATGTCGAGTGACGAGGCAGCGCCCCGATCGAGCCGCTGGCGCATCAGGCCGAGGGCCTGCTCCTGCAGCGCGATCGAGCGGGCATTGAGCGCGGCGCGCGCCTGCGCGTCGCGCAGGTTCACATAAGCGTGGACAACCTGCGCCGAGAGGCTGACCTGTACGTCCGACAGATTGGCCTGACGAGCGCCGAGCGTGGCGCGGCTCTGCTCCAGCTGGCGACGGCTGCCGCCGAACAGATCAATCTCCCACGAGGCGTTGAGGCCGAGATTGAAGAAATCGAGCGAGCTCGAACCTTCGCCCGCCTGAATGCTGGGCAGTTCGGCATGGACATAGGTGCCCATGGCGCTGAGGCTCGGCATGCGATCGGCCTGGCGCGCGCGCAGCTGCGCCATGGCTTGCCGGATGCGCGCCTGCGCCACGTCGATATCGGGGTTATGCGCCAGCGCATCCTGAACGAGGCCGTTCAGCACCGGATCGGAGAGGCCCTCCCACCAGCGGGCGCGGCCGGGGGCGGCGCTGAACGCCGGGTCCCTGGCGCGCACGAAGCTGCCGCGCGCCGCCGCGTCCGAGGGGGTAGCCGGCGCCTTGTAGTCCGGGCCGACGGTGCAGGCCGCGAGCAGGACCAGCGGGAGGAGGGAGGAATGTCTCAGCATCAATGCATCGCCGCCGCGGAAGTGTTCTTGGGGAGGGGGCGCAGGAACAGCACCAAGGGCAAGACGAGCAATGTTCCGAACCCCATGATCGTGAAGATGTCGTTATAGGTCATCACCAGCGCTTGACCCTGAATTTGCTGCGAGAGGAGGCGAAGCGCCGCCGGCTCTCCGCCCAGCATTTGCGCCATGCCCGCAATGCGCTCCTGAACCGCCGCCGCATTCGCGTTGAGCGTTTCCTCGATGCGCCGGGTGTGGAACCACAGGCGCTGGTCCTGGATGATCGCGATGCCGGCCAGAGCAAGGCTGCCGCCGAGGTTTCGCATCGCGTTGAACAGGCCGGAGGCATCGCCCGCATCCTCGGGCGGGACCGATTGGATCGCCGCCTGGCTGAGGAACAACATACCGAGAATCTGGCCCACGCCGCGCAAAAGCTGCGAGGCGATGAAATCGCCGCCGACCGAATCCGTGGTAAGATGAGAATCCAGCACCGCCGAGCCGCCCATGATGGCAAGCCCCACCGCCACGGCGATGCGGATGTCGATGGTGCGGAGCAGGATTGGTACCATCGCCATCATTAACAGGCTGGGAATGCCGGAAAGAAGCACGATCTTGCCCGCTTGCAGCGCGTTATAGCCGGCGATGGCGGCGAGGAACTGTGGGATCACGTAGGCCGTGCCGTAGAGCACGACGCCGAGCACGATGCCCATGAGCGCGACCGCGCCGAATTGCCGATCAAGCAGCAGGGAGAGCTTGATGACCGGTCGTTTAGCGGTGAGCTGGCCGGTGATGAGGAAGGCGAATCCGATGGCCGAGATGCCCGCCATCCACCAGATCAGCTCGGATGCGAACCATTGCTCGCGCTGACCCTCTTCGAGGAGGACGGTCAATCCGCCGAGGCCGAGCGCGAGGCCCGCCACGCCGAACCAGTCCGCCTCGCGCAGCCGGTCGAGATGGCTCCGCTCGTGCGGCAGGCCGATGAGCAGCAGGGCAACCAGCAGCACGCAGATGGGCAGGTTGATGAAGAAGGCGTAGTGCCAGCTGATATTCTCGGTAAGCCAGCCACCGAGCAGCGGGCCGATCACCGGGCCCATGATCGCTGTGACGCCGAACAGGGCGATGCCGATCGGCTGCTGCGAGCGGGGCAGGCGCGTCGCGATGATGGTCTGCGCCGTCGGGATCATCGCCCCGCCGGTAAAGCCCTGGCCCACGCGGCCGATGATCATCATGGTGAGATTGTCGGCGAGGCCGCACATGACCGAGAAAGCGGTGAACAGCGCCGCCGCGATCAGCAGGAAGGTGCGCAGGCCGAGCAGCCGCTCGAACCATGCCGCCATCGGGATGATGACGATCTCGGCGACGAGATAGGCCGTCGCGACCCAGGTGCCTTCCGTGCCCGTCGCGCCGATCTCGCCCTGAATGGTGGGGAGCGCGGAATTGACGATCGAGATGTCGAGCGTCGCCATGAGCGCGCCGAGCGTGCCCGCCGCGACGGCGAGCCATGCGGAGAGGTCGCCCCGCTCGGCGGCAGGCGCGCCGCTGGTCGGGCCGCCCGTGGCATCGGTGGCGACCGCGCCGGCCATGTCAGTTCGCCTTCGCCCCGGTGCGCGCCTGCTCCGCCTCGATCCGCGCGGGGGCGTTCTTGGCGGAGATGGTGTCGACCGTGACCGTCACCGAGAGGCCCGGCACCAGCAGCTTGCGCGCTTCGGGCGAGGCGAGGATCTCGATGCGGACGGGCACGCGCTGCACGATCTTGGTGAAGTTGCCGGTCGCGTTCTCCGGCGGCAGCAGGGAGAACTGCGCGCCGGTGCCCGGCATGATGCTCTGGACGCGGCCGTGCAGCTCGGTCCCGCCCAGCGCGTCGACCGAGATGGTGGCGGGCTGGCCGGGGCGGATGAGCCCGGGCTGCGTCTCCTTGAAATTGGCGACCACATAAGGCTTGTCCAGCGGGACGATGGACATGAGGCGCGTGCCGGGCTGGACG
>JAFKLU010000139.1 GCA_017304105.1 Sphingomonadales bacterium | reverse complement strand
CCGCGCGACAGCCACGCGCTGCTGCTCCCCGCCGGAAAGCTGGGCGGGATAATGATTGCGCCGCTCGGCCAGCCCGACCAGCGCCAGCGCTTCGCCCGGCGCCATGGGATGATCGGCAATGTCCGTGACGAGCTG
Organism: Sphingomonadales bacterium; assembly: GCA_017304105.1. GTDB lineage: Bacteria > Pseudomonadota > Alphaproteobacteria > Sphingomonadales > Sphingomonadaceae > Sphingobium. The sequence continues at coordinate 1,447 of JAFKLU010000139.1, read as the reverse complement.
GACATTCTCCTCCGCCGTCAGGCTGGGGATGAGATTGTAGAACTGGAAGATGAAGCCGACCTCGGTCCGGCGAAACCGCGTCAGATCATGCTCGTCGAGCGCGGTCAGCTCCAGATCGCCGTAGAAGAGCTGCCCTCCGCTTGGGCGATCCAGCCCGCCGATGATGTTCAGCAGCGTGGACTTGCCGCTGCCCGATGGCCCCAGCAGCACGAGCATTTCACCCCGCGCCACGCTCAGATCCACGCCGCGCAAGGCCTGCACGCTCGTTTCACCGGCGCGATAGACCTTCTCCAGCCCCACCCCGCGGAAGGCGAGATCCCCGGCAGCAGCATCGGCGACGCGAGTCATGCGTGGCTCCAACCCCCTCATATTGGCCCGACTGCTGTCGCGATCGGGCTCCCCCGTCCATAAGGGTTGATACCGATATGTGGCCAGATGAGGTAAACCGTCCGGACAGGCAGACGCTGCTCGCACCCGCGAGAAGCGCTTGCCGCTCTTTCGCAAATGCAATAAGCGGACATCGTGTCCGTTTAGTGAGTCGTCTCGCGGCGGCGCCGAAATCCCAGGTCTCTCATCCGCATCGGAAGCTTTGCATGGCCCAAGACAGCGATACCGACGACAAGCCCGCACGTCGTCTGAGCGGCCGCAGCCGCCTCATCCTCCTCTTCGTCGCGGCGGCCGTCATCCTGGGTGGTATCGCCTGGTTCGTCTATCACGAGACGCGCGGGAAATATTATGAGGAGACCAACGACGCGCAGATCCGCGCGGATATGGTCACCGTGGCGCCGCGCGTGGCGGGCTATGTGTCAGAGGTGCTGGTCGCCGATAATCAGGACGTGACCGCCGGCCAGCCGCTGCTGCGCATCGATGCGCGCGACTATGAGGCGCGGCAGGCACAGGCGGATGCACAGATCGCCATCGCGCGCGCGGCCGTCGAGAACGTCCAGGCTTCGATCCAGGAGCAGCGCGCGACCATCGACCAGATCAGCGCCCAGCTCGCCGAAGCACGTGCGAAGGCGGCTTATGATGCCGCCGAAGTCGCCCGCTATGCCCCGCTCGTCGACGCTGGCGCGGAGAAGCGCGAGCACCTTGCGCAACTCCGCTCAGCCGCGGCCCAGTCCGCCGCGCGGGTGCGCGCGCAGGAAGCGGCGCTCGCGATGCAGCAGCGGCGCATCGGCACGCTGGAAAGCCAGATCCGCCAATCGGAAGCGCAGGGCCAGAGCGCCCGCGCCCAGCGCGCTTCGGCCAATGTGGACGTGGGCGCGGCGCTCATCCGGGCGGCAAGCAGCGGACGGATCGGCGACAAGACCGTGACTCCGGGCCAGTTCGTCCAGCCCGGCACGCGCCTCATGTCCATCGTCCCGCTGGACAAGCTTTATATGGTCGACAATTTCAAGGAGACGCAGCTCGGGCTCATCCGCCCCGGCCAGCCCGCCACCATCTCGGT
>JAFKLU010000138.1 GCA_017304105.1 Sphingomonadales bacterium | reverse complement strand
GCCAACATGTGAGCGCCACCTATACCGGCTCCTACACTCAATCCGACAATTATGATGGCGGTGGGAACAGGGGGCTGGTGCGCTCGACCGAATATGCCAAGACCGACCATGCGCTGGCGCTCGCGGTGCAAAGCAGCCTCGGCCTGTTCGAGCTCAAGGGGGGCTATCATTTCTCGCCCTATGAGGGCTTTCCGAACCAGTATATGGACATGACGTCCAACAAGAGCTGGTTCCTGAACGGGCGCTGGCGCGGCGTCTTCACCTGGGGATCGGTCGACTGGCGCGCGGACTATCGCGACACCGATCATGAGATGAACTTCCTCGCCGACAAGGGCGGGATGGCCGATGGCGGCATGCCGATGAACACGGAAGTCCATACCGCCAGCACCAGCCTCAAGATCGACCTGCCGGTCTCGAAGCGCGACACGATCCGCATCGGCGGCGACTATCATCACCAGTGGCTGGACGACTGGTGGCCCGCAGTGCCGGGCAGCATGATGATGGGGCCCAATACCTATATCAACGTCAATGGCGCGAACCGGGACCGCTTCGGCCTGTTCGGCGAATGGGAAGCGCATTGGTCGTCGCGGCTTTCGACCCTGGCTGGCATTCGCTTCGATCATGTCGCCATGAACACCGGTAATGTGCAACCCTATGGCACCGGCATGATGAACATGGATGACGCCATGGCGGCAATGGCGTTCAATGCGCTCGGCCACAAACGCAGCGACAGCAACTGGAGCGGTTCGGCGCTGGTCAGCTATGCCGCCACGGGCGGCCTGCGGCTCGAGCTGGGCTATGCCCATAAGGTCCGCTCGCCCAATATCTACGAGCGCTACACCTGGGGCCGGGGCGCCATGTCGAGCAGCATGATCGGCTGGTATGGCGACGGCAACGGCTATGTCGGCAATCTGAACCTCAAGCCCGAACGCGCCGACACCGTGAGCGCTGCGCTGGCGTTCTCGGGCAAGGGCGGATGGTCGCTCAAGATCTCGCCCTATTACACGCATGTGAACGACTATATCGACGCGGTGAAGCTCAAGGACATGACCGACATGATGGGCATGCCCAACGGCTTCGTGCAGCTCCGGTTCGCCAATCAGGAAGCCGAGTTCTACGGCGTCGATGTCTCCGGCACGGTGCAGCTCTGGACCGGCAGCAATGGTAATGGCACCCGGCTCACCGGCGCCGTGAGCTATGTTCATGGCCAGAACCTCAGCGATCATGGCGCGCTCTATCGCCAGATGCCGCTCAACGCGAAGCTGAGCCTCGATCACCGGGCCGGCGCGCTTGAGCTGGGTGCCGATCTCGACTGGACAAAGGACAAGGACCGCGTCGACGCGACCCGCAATGAGCCGCGTACCAGCGGCTATGCCCTCGTCAACCTGCGCGCCGCCTACACGATGAAGGCGGTCCGCCTGAGCGTCGAGGCGGAGAACCTGTCCGTCGTCACAACATTTGGCACAGATCGCTGCGTAGATTAGCGGAGTGTAGGCCTCGTCTGGGGGTTGATGTTAGGCGGCGAGCTTGCGGTGTTGCAAGCGCCGATGTTCGATGGTCTGCCGCTTGATCCTTTCGCGCTGTTTGA
>JAFKLU010000076.1 GCA_017304105.1 Sphingomonadales bacterium | reverse complement strand
GCTGCATCGCGCGCAGGAACAGGTCGCGGATCGTGGTCTTGTAGCCCTCGCCCTTCACCATCGCCGCGATCGGCTGATGGAACAGGGTGAGGTCGCTCTGGCGGATCGTCACCGGCGTTTCGAGCGTGACCTTGCCGCGATCGACCGCGTCCAGCATCGTCATCGCCACCCAGAGCTTGGAGACGCTCTGCTGCGGGAAGAGCAGGTTGCCGTTGTGCGAGACCGTCCAGCCCGTGTCCACGCGCTGCACGGCGATGCCGACCTTGCCGTTGAACTGGCGACCGAGCTGCTGGATGCTCGCCACGAGCGCGGGCGAAGGCTGGGAGGCCACCGACGCCACCTTTGCCTGCACGACCGGCGACGGGGACGGGAGCGTCTCGGCCTTTGCCGCCGGCGCGATCGGAATGCTGAGCCGGGGCGCCGCGCTGGCGGTCCGCTGCGTTGCGGGAATGGCGGTGCAGGCGCCCGCCAGTGCGACGAACGCCACACCCGCCGAGACTGGACCGAGCCGCCCCCGAAGCTTCACGAAATACCCTTCCCAATCATGTGCATAGTGTCTCGCAAACAGACTTAACACAGGCCTAACACAAGCAAGCGGCGTGCGGCATACCGAATCCATTTTGCGGCGAACCGAATCCGGTTGCGGGAACCGCACGCACCATCATTGCGCCATGCGATTTGATCTGGGTCAATGCCTTGCGCGTCCGGACCGGCACAAAGGGCGTGAACGCGATCTCCCTATTCATCGCGTTCGGCGGTCCGCCGTCTTTCCTAGTCCTGAATGGGGCGCGCTGGTCTTCCGGCGCGCCTCCTTTTTTGCGTTAGGCACGCGCTCAGGGAACGAGGACCGTGTCCACGGCCTGCGGCATCGTCTCGGGATAATCGCGGGTATAGTGCAGCCCCCGGCTCTCCTTGCGCTTGAGCGCGGAGCGAATGATGAGCCGGGCGACTTCGAGCAGGTTGCGCAGCTCGATGAGGTCGGCCGTCACGCGGAAATTCCCGTAATATTCGTCCACTTCCTGCGCGAGCAGGTCGGCCCGGTGCTGCGCGCGCTCCAGCCGCTTCGTCGTCCGCACGATGCCGACATAATCCCACATGAACCGGCGGATCTCCTTCCAGTTGTGGGTGACGATGACTTCCTCGTCCGAATCGGTGACGCGGCTCTCGTCCCACGGGCGGATCGGCGGCGGGGGCGGCAGCGTGTCCCAATGGCTGCGGATGTGGTTGGCGGCCGCCTCGCCGAACACGAAGCATTCGAGCAGCGAGTTGGAGGCAAGGCGATTGGCACCGTGCAGGCCGCTTTCCGTCACCTCGCCCGCAGCATAAAGGCCGGGCAGATCGGTGCGCCCGTTGAGATCAATGACCACGCCCCCGCAAGTATAATGCTGCGCCGGGACGACCGGGATCGGCTCCCGGGTGATGTCGATGCCGAGATCGAGCAGCCGCGCATAGATGGTCGGGAAATGCTCCTTGATGAACTCGGGCGGCTTGTGGCTGATATCGAGGTGCACATAGTCGAGGCCGAGCCGCTTGATCTCATGGTCGATGGCGCGGGCGACGATATCGCGCGGGGCGAGTTCGCCGCGCTTGTCGAAGCGGTCCATGAAACGCTTGCCGCCGCCGGGCACGCCGGGGGGCAACTTGAGCTTGCCGCCCTCGCCGCGCATCGCCTCTGTGATGAGGAAGTTCTTGACCTCCAGATTGTAGAGGCAGGTCGGGTGGAACTGCATCATCTCCATGTTGGAGACGCGGCAACCCGCGCGCCAGGCCATGGCGATGCCGTCGCCCGTGGCGCCGCGCGGGGCGGTGGAGAAGAGATAGGTGCGCCCTGCCCCGCCCGTCGCGAGGATGGTCGCGCGGGCAACGAAGGCGTCGACCCGGCCCGCCTTGCGATTGAGCGCATAGACGCCCCAGACATGCCCGTCGCCCGAATAGCGCTCGCCATGGCGCGAGGTGATGAGGTCGATGGCGACGAAATCCTCAAGCAGCGTGATGTTGGGATTATCGTGCGCCGCCTTAATGAGCGCAGCCTGCACCGCCGCGCCGGTGGCGTCGTCCACATGCACGATGCGGCGGTGGCTGTGGCCACCCTCGCGCGTCAGGTGCCAGCGCTCGCCAAATTCCTCGCCATCATTGAACGGCACGCCGAGCACCGCGAGCCGCTCGATGGCGGCGGGCGCCTCGGAAACGACGAACTCCACCGTCTCGCGAGCCGCTGTCGAGCGCGCCCTTGGCGAGCACCAGCACCCTGCGGTCCTGCGCGAGATTGATCGCGGCAGTGAGCCCGGCCGCGCCGGAGCCGATGATGACGACGTCGTAGGTGGTGATGGTCATGGGCACGGGCCTGCTGCGCTGTGATGCTGCGGAGATACGCACCGGCGCGTGCAACACAAGTGCAACATTGCGAACGGCTTTCAGCGCGCCGCGTTCAGGCCGCCGCGCGGGTCAGCCGGAGGAACACGTCCTCCAGATCGGGATCATGCGTGGAAACGTCCACGATGGCGAAGCCCTCGCTCTGGATGAGATTGAGCACCTCGCCCGCCGTGGCGCGATCCTTGAGATAAGTGACGGTCAGGCTGCGCTCGCCGCTCTTCTCTGCCTTCTCGATCCTGTCCGAAAGGGCGAGCGGGAGTTGCGCGCCCAGATCGCGGTCGACCGTCACCTCGACCACCTTCTCCTGCGCCATGTTGACCAGTTCGCGCGTCGGCTTGTCAGTGATGAGCCTGCCGTGATTGATGATCGCGATCCGGTCACACAGTTCCTCGGCTTCTTCGAGATAGTGCGTGGTGAGGACGATCGTCACGCCCCGCTCGTTGAGCGAGCGCACATAGGACCAGAGCTGTTGCCGCAGCTCGATGTCGACGCCCGCAGTCGGCTCGTCGAGCACGAGAATGGGCGGCGAGTGCACCATCGCCTTGGCGACCATCAGCCGCCGCTTCATGCCGCCCGAGAGCGTGCGGGAATACGCGTGCGCCTTGTCCTCCAGATGGACCGCGCGCAGCAGCTCCATGGAGCGGCGCTCGCGCTTGGGCACGCCATAATAGCCGGCCTGGATCTCCAGCGTCTCCACCGGGGTGAAGAAGGGATCGAACAGGATTTCCTGATTGACGATGCCGATGGAGTTGCGCGCATTGCGCGGATCGGCATCGATATCGAAGCCCCAGATGCGCGCGGTGCCGCTCGTCTTGTTCACCAGACCCGCAAGGATGTTGATGATCGTCGACTTGCCCGCACCATTGGGGCCGAGCAGGCCCATGATCTTCCCGCGCGGAACGACGAGGTTCACATTGTCGAGCGCCCGCTTGCCGCCAGCGTAGGTCTTGCAGAGGTCGGTGAGTTCGATGGCAGCGTCCGTCATGCAAGCGGCCTTAAAGCAATGGGTGGCGATTGGAAACGGGTCTCGGGCACGGTGACGGGCGCCTCCCCTCAAGCCGAGCGTGGCGCCGCTATCCGGCCCGCACCAGCGCGCAATAACGTGCAGCGTTCAGGAACTCCGTGCGCCGGGCGGCAAGGCGGTCGGCGGCGTCGGCATCCTCGCCCCATTGCTCCGCCTGCCAGCGCTCATCCAGGCTGGCGGCCTCGAACAGCGCCTCGGCTTCTGTGGCGCCGCCCAGCAGGGCCAGCGTGCCGACCAGCGTGCCGCTGATCTGCGTCAGCGTCGCGGCAGGCGCGAGCAGCCAGGGAGGAAGCACCTCGACCGCGCCGCGCAGGGCGGCGAGCGTGCGGGCGGGCTGGTCGACCGGCAGGATGCCGGCCGTGATCGCAAAGTCGATCCCATGCGCCCCCCGCGCCCAATCGAGCAGCGGGTCCCAATGCGCCTGCTGGCGCGCGATCAGTTCCGTTGGCCCATCGGCGCGGTAGCACAGCAGATCGCTCTCGGCATAAGCGGCGATCTGGCCGCGAAAGGTGCCGAGCGCGGGCAGCACCCGGTCGAGCGTCGCATTGGCAAAGCCGGTCATCGGCATGGTGCGCGGGTCGATTTCCTCGCCCTGCGCGTTCCATTCCGCCGCGATGGCGCGGGCCAGCACCTCGCCGGGCACGACCAGCAGCGCGCGCTCGGGCGTGCGCACCGGTCGTCCGTCGAGCCGGATCGCCCAGCCCGGCCCGTCCGCGAGGGCTTCCGCCGTCTTCCAGAAGCGCTTCATGGGCGATCCTTGGGGGTGGCGAAGGCGCGCGCCAACATGCGCGGCACCAGGATGAACTGGATGAAGCCGACCGTCGAGACGATCACGCCCATCCACTTGGCCTTGTCCCCCTGCACGAACTCGAAGCGTTGCAGCGAGATGGCCATGCCGAAGATGAGGATGATCGCGCCGGACAGGCGGAACAGCGAGATGGCAAAGAAGCGCTGCTTCGCGGCGGCGGCACGGGCCGCCTCTTCAGGGGGGAGAGGATCGCTCATCGCAGGCCGATATGGCGAGCGAGCTCGGCTGAGTCCATGGCGACGCTGGCGGCCCCGCTCGCAACCAGCTCGTCCGGCGGATGATAGCCCCAGCCGACACCGAGGCCGCGCACGCCCGCCGCGCCCGCCATCAGCATGTCGAAGCTCGTGTCGCCGATCATGACGGCATGTTCGCGCTCCACGCCGGTCTCGGCAAGGGCGGCCTCGATCATGGAGGGATGCGGCTTGGAGGGGTGCCCGTCGGCCGTCTGCAGGGTGACGAAATGATGGGCGAGATCGTGCGTGGCGAGCACGTGCCGCAGGCCCCGCAACGCTTTGCCGGTCGCGACGCCCATCAGCCAGCCTTCCGCCGCCAGCCGATCGAGCAGCGCAGCGATGCCGTCATAGAGCGGATCGAACGCCTCGCCGCTCTCGCGGATGCGGATATTGTAGCTGCGATAATGGCCGGCGAGTTCGGAAATCAGCGCAGGGTTCTGCTCTGGCGCGAGGCGGGCAATCGCGCCTTCGAGCGAGAGGCCGACAATGGACAGCACGGCCTCGCGGCTCGGCGGAACCAGCGCCATGGCGGTGAAGGCGGATTCCATCGCGGCGACGATAGCATGCTGGCTGTCGACGAGCGTGCCGTCGCAATCGAAGATGGCGAGGCGAAGTGGCGCGGAGGCAGGCATGGCGCGGCCTTTAGCGGCAAAGCGCGGCGGGGGACAGGGTATAGAGTCTGTCCTGATGAGATAGGAACCGGCTTGCCATCCGTTCGTATCGAGCGAAGTCGAGACACGTGAGGCGGACCTATACGTGTCTCGACTTCGCTCGACACGAACGGGCCGGGCTTCCCCCAGTTCGATCAGGAGCCCCGGGTCCTCCCCGATCTTGCTCGGGGAGGATCTCAGGCTCGGGTCAGTTGCGGATCACCGCGCCATTGTCGTCCACCTGCGGGCCGGGCGTCACGCTGATCGTGTGGACGAGGCGGATCTTGCCGTCGATGTAGCGGAAGACATGGCTGTCGGGCGTGCCGCTCACCGAATTGCCGAAGCGGCAGAAGACGTTGATGACGCCCATCTCCTCATCGATCAGCAGGTCGCGATTGTTGATGTAGAGCACGCCCGCGGGGATGCCGACATTGCAGGACGCGTCGGGCTTACCCTCGCGATCGGTATAGGCGCCACCCTCCAGGCGCGCGCAGGGCGTGCCCCATGGGATCTCCGTGAACTTGTCCGCGAAGGCGTCAAAATAGGCGTGGGCGCCGCGGATCATTTCCGAGGGCGCGGTGCGCCGGGCGGCCGGGAGCGGCGTCCAGTCCTCCTGCCTTGTATATTTGAGATAGGCGTTGGCGCTGAACAGCCAGTCCCCCTTGTCGGTGACGAGGCTGTCGACGCGGATCACCTTGCCGTCATGCATGTAGAGCCGCGTGCCGATCACATAGGGATGCCCGCCCTCGGTCACGATCACCTCGGTGAAGGTCTTGCAGCGCTTGTCGTCATGGAAGCTCATCGCATGGGCGACGGGGAGCTTCGTGTTCCACAGGCCCTTGTCCTGCGGGACGTCCGTCATGTTCTCCAGGAACTGCGCCTTCTCGTGCAGCGGCAGGCCGGCGAGGCTGCCCGCCTTCTGGCCGGCGACATAGGCGTCGGTCGCGGCCTTGAGCTGCGCGCGGGTGCAGCTCGGCTTGTCCTGCAGCGGGGCGTAGGGGCTCACGGGGCGCGGCTGCTGGGCAAGCGCGGGGGCGGCGGCGAGCAGCGCCACGGCGGCGAAGAGACCTCTTGCGATCATTGGCATTCTCCCTTGTTGATAGTCCCCTCCCCGTTTTCGGGAGGGGGAGAAGTGTCAGCGCACGCTCTGAATGTCCTCGGACATGCCCTGCTCGTAAGTGCTCCAGCCGGAATTGATGCCGAAGGGCGCGCGGTGGAAGATCGCCTCGATGCGGCGGATCTGGCCGTCCTCGATCCTGAACAGCTCGGCGAGCTGCCAGGTCCAGTTGATCGAAGGGTGATCGAAGAAGCCGAAAGCGAAGACGATGCCCCGCTCCCGGTCGACCGCGACGAAGCGGCGGTCGCGGACGCGCGAGACCACGCCCTTGAGCGCCGCCTCGAACTGATACTTGCAGGTCATGCGGCCACGCTTCTGCGTCGCCGGGTCGAGCGCATTGGCCAGCACGTCCACGCCGTTCTCGAAGCGGATGCAATCGTCCGTGAAGGGATAATAGCCCTTGCCGTCATTCGGGGCGAGGCCGGTGAAATAATAGTTGGCGGTCTGGACCAGCTCCTCGCGACTGGCGCGCTTCTGCGGCGGGATGGCCTCGCGGAAGATCGGGTGCGGCGCCTTCATTGCCTCCACGCCCTCGCCGGTCGGCGGCCAGGCATTGGCACTGCTGTTGGTGCTGGTGGGGCGGATCGCGAGCTGCTCGATCTCGATGATCCTGTCGTCGCGGATCTTGAGGCGGATGGCGACGGCGACGAGCACGTCCTTCTTGGGGCCGGTCACCGAGCTGCCGGATTGCTCCAGCACCGTGCCGATGAAGGCGACCTGCTGCGTCTCGACGTCCGGCACATAGAATTTGTAGCCGCCGATGCCGCTCATCGCGAACCACAGCCCCTCCTTGCCGAGCGGGAGCTGCACGCCATTCTCGGTGAATTTCACCCCTCGCGCAAACAGCCCCGCGTCCACATTCTGATCGCGCATGGCGGCGAGATATTTGTCGATCCAGCCTTCCAGACACGCGCGCTGGCAGGTCTGCGGGATCGGCGGTGGCGGCGTCTGGGCCGTGGCCGGCGAGACGATCGGTGCGACGAGGCATGCAAGCAAGGCCGCCAGAGTGCGGCGCACGAGACTGGGCATAGGAATCCCCTCCATATCTGACCCGCCCGGCGAGATGTCTTTCAGCTCTTCGCGGACGGCAGGCCCCAACCTAACAGCGATAGGGAAGGCAGGGAAGACACTATGTTGAATTCGTCAACTTGGGGCGCGAAATAACCGCCTGTCCGGCGCGGCTCAGGCCACCGGGACTGCTACCTCGACCGCGCCCGGCGCCACGCGGACGGTCACCGGCGTGCGGGCGAGCACCTCGCCGTCGATGGAGATCTTCTGCGCGGGGCGAGCGGAGAGGCGGAAGGATCGGCCGCGAAACTCCTCGGCCTGGGCATTGCGGTCCTTCAGCCTGAAGAAGCGGCCGTACCAGTCGCGCGCGAGCGCGAAGCGGCTCTTCCCAACCACCGCCTGGATGACGATCTCGCCGCTGTCGACCGCCGCCTCGTCGGATAGCTCGACGCCGCCATGATAGCCGCCGTTGAGGATGCGCACCTCGGTCGACCACATGGTCCGCGCCTGCGCGCCGTCATCGATGGTGATGCGGAACGGCCGGAAATTCGCGGCGCATTTTATGGCCCAGAACAAATAGCCGATGCGCCCCAGATAGCGCTTGAGCTTGTGCGGCACGGTTTCGCCAATCATCGGCGAGAGCCCCATGGAGGCGGCATTGGCGAAATAGTCCCCGTCGATCATGCCCAGATCGATGCGGCGGCGGCGCCCGGTGGCGATCACCGCGACGGCGCCATCGAGATCGAGCGGGATGCCGAGCGTGCGCGCAAAGCTGTTCGCGGTGCCGAGCGGCAGCACGGCGAAGACGCGGGGCTTGCCGACCAGCTCATCAACCGTGCCGGACAGCGAGCCGTCGCCGCCGCCCACGATCACCATCGGCGCCCCGTCCGCGACGACGCGGCGCACCGTTTCCTGCAGCTTCGCGGGGTCCATCACTGCGTGGGAGGCAATCAGCCGGATGCCGGCCGCCTCCAGCCCGGCCTGCGCCTGATCGAACAGATCCTGCCCCTTGCGCGAATGGGCGTTCACCACAAGCGCGGCTTCGCGTGGGAGCGTCTGGTCGATCATCGGGCTGGTCTTAGCATATGCTCCCGAAACCGCGGAGCGCCCAAGCCGTTCCCTGAACATGGCTCGCATCGCCCATCTTTCCGACCTGCATTTCGGTGCTCATGACCAACGGATCGTCTCGGCCACGCTCGCCTGGCTGGAGGAGCACCGGCCCGATCTCGTCATCATCAGCGGTGACTTCACGCAGCGCGCGCGCGTCCGGCAGTTCAGGCAGGCCTCGGCCTATCTGAACAGGATCAAGACCGCCGGATTGCCCGTGCTGGCCATCCCCGGCAATCACGATGTGCCGCTCTACGATGTGATCCGCCGCTTCAGCGCGCCGCTTGAGCGCTACAAGCGCTATATCGGACGCGACCTTTGCCCCTGGTTCGAGAATGACGAGGTGGCGATCCTGGGCATCAACACGGCGCGATCCCTCACTATCAAGGATGGGCGGATCAATCATGCGCAGATGCAGATGATCCGGGACAAGTTCGCACCTGTCGGGCCGGAAAAGACGCGCATCCTTGTCACGCACCATCCGCTGTTCGCGATGCCGATCGGCAAGGGCGGCGAACTCAGCGAGGCGGTGGGACGGCATGAAGACGCGGTACGCGCCACGAGCGCGGCCGGCATCCACATAGCGCTCGCCGGGCATTTCCATCGCACCTATGCTGAGGCAGCGGACAGGATGGTCGCGCCGTCGGGTCACTCGCTCATCATTCAGGCCGGCACGGCGACTTCCACGCGCCTGCGCAACAACGAGCCGCAGAGTTTCAACTGGCTCCATGTGCGCCGTTACGACCAGATTGAGCTGCAAGTGGTGGTCTGGGACGGCAGCGCCTTCAAGCGGGGCAGTCACATCGGATATCGCATGGTAAGCGGCCATTGGGCAAAGCGCGAGGTGGCGGATCGGGTGCGTCCCGGCCAGCTCTCGCGGACGATGCTCGCCGGCCTGCGCGAGCGCGAGGCAAGCGCACCCATGCAGGCGCTACGCTGACGTGCCCGGCTTGTTCTGCCGAGCTTGCGGGGCCCGCTAAACCCGGTCTCGCCAGCGCGGATTGGGATGCATCAGCCGCGCTTCGGGCGGCTTGGGCCGGTGCGCGGCTTCGCGCCGGGCTTGCCGCGTGGCTTGGCCGCCTTGGCCGGCCGCGACGGCGCGCTGCGCGAGCGCCGCTCGCCGCGCCGGGCCTTGCGCAGATCCTTGGCATGGGCGGTGGCGGCGCGCTTCTCGGCCGCCTTCTTCTCGGCGATGCCAGGCTTCACGTCCGCCTCCAGCGGCAGGTCGCCCTCGCTCTCCTCGAAGCCGAGGCTGGCCAGCGTCTCGGCGAAATGGGCCGGAAGGTCCGCCTTCACGTCGAGCGGCGAGCCATCCGGATGGTCGATGCGCAGGCGGCGGGCATGGAGATGCATCTTGCGGCTGATCGAACCGGACAGGAACGCGTCCTTGCCGCCATATTTGCCGTCGCCGATGATCGGATGGCCGATGGCCGCCATGTGGACGCGCAGCTGGTGCGTGCGGCCAGTGAAGGGCTGCAGCTCGACCCAGGCGGCGCGATTGCCGGCGCGCTCGATCACGCGGTAGCGCGTGCGCGCGGGCATGCCCTCTTCCTTGTCGACATGCATTTTCTCACCACCCGAGCCGGGCTGCTTGGCAAGCGGCAGATCAATGAACCCCTCGCTCACCGAGGGCACATCGAGCACGATCGCCCAGTAGATCTTCCGCGCCGTGCGGGACGAGAAGGCCTTCGCGAAATGGGCGGCAGCGCGGGACGTGCGGGCAAGCAGCAGCACGCCGCTGGTATCCTTGTCGAGCCGGTGGACGAGCTTGGGCCGGTCGTCCCGCTCGAACATCAGCGCGTCGAGCAGGCCGTCGACATGCTCATGCGTCTTGGTGCCGCCCTGCGTCGCGAGGCCGGGCGGCTTGTTGATGACCAGCGCCTGCGCATCGCGATGGATGACGAGGCTCTCGGCGAAGGCGATCTGGTCCTCGCTCAGCACCGGGCGCGGGCGCGCCGCCTTGCCGGCCTTCACCACGGGATCGAGCGGGGGGATGCGCAGCACCTGCCCCTGCTCGATGCGATCGCCGGGCGCGGCGCGCGTGCCATCGACCCGGAGCTGCCCGGTGCGCGCCCAGCGCGAGACGGTCGCGAAGCTGACTTCGGGCATGTGGCGCTTGAACCAGCGGTCGAGCCGGATGCCGTCATCGTCCGCGGCGACGGTGAACTGGCGCACGGTGGCGGGATCGGTGCTCTTGTTGCGGCTCATGCCGTGGCACTCCTCATGATCGAGAGGCCAAGCGCCAGCGCGCCGACCGCGAACAGGACCGACATGACGATGTACAGCAGCGCCGGCGCCCATTGCCCGCGCTCGATCATCAGCATCGTTTCCAGACTGAAGGAGGAGAAGGTGGTGAAGCCGCCGAGCATGCCGACCGCGACGAACAGCCGGATCGGCTCACCGCCGGCCGCGCGCTGGGCAAGCCAGCCGACCAGCAGGCCCATGAACAGGCCGCCCAGAATATTGGCCGCGAAGGTGCCCCACGGCCAGCCGGGGCCGAGCGCGCGAAAGGCCGCCTGGCCCAGCAGATAACGCGCGGCCGAGCCAATCGCGCCGCCAATCATGACGAGAAGAATATTGGACATGCGCCCGCCCTAGAGCATCGGGCGCGAAAAGAGAACTGCGCGGCGGATTTGATATTTGGGTGCGTACGCGCCGCCTCCTCTCCGGGCGAACCCGGAGAGGCAAAGCAGCGATCAGCCCATCGCCGGCAGCAGCCGCTTCTCGCCGGCGATGCGCATCATCGCGCGCTGGAGCTTCTCGAAAGCGCGCACCTCGATCTGGCGTACGCGCTCGCGCGAGACGCCATAGACCTGACTGAGTTCCTCGAGCGTCTTGGGCTCCTCGGCAAGGCGGCGCTCCTGCAGGATGTGCCGCTCGCGATCGTTGAGATCGTTGAACGCCGCGACCAGCATGTCGTGCCGCACGCCGCTCTCCTGCGCGTCGGCGATGCGCTCGTCCTGCAGCGGGCCCTCATCGGCCAGCCAATCCTGCCACTGGCCCTCGCCGTCCTCGTTGAAGGAGACGTTGAGCGAGGTGTCGCCGCCCATCGCCATGCGGCGATTCATCGAGACGACATCCTCCTCGGACACGCCGAGATCGGTGGCGATCTTCTTTACCGCGTCCGGATGCAGGTCGCCGTCCTCGAATGCCTCGATGTTGTTCTTCATGCGCCGCAGGTTGAAGAACAGCTTCTTCTGCGCCGCCGTGGTGCCGATCTTCACGAGGCTCCACGAGCGCAGGATGAATTCCTGGATCGAGGCGCGGATCCACCACATGGCATAAGTCGCCAGGCGGAAGCCCCGCTCCGGCTCGAACTTCTTCACGCCCTGCATGAGGCCGATATTGCCCTCGCTGATCAGCTCCGCGACCGGCAGGCCATAGCCGCGATATCCCATGGCGATCTTGGCCACGAGTCGCAGATGCGAGGTGACGAGCCGCGCGGCGGCCTCTGGATCACCATGCTCCTGATAGCGCTTGGCGAGCATATATTCTTCCTCGGGCTTCAGCACCGGGAACTTGCGAATCTCGGAGAGATAGCGGTTCAGGCTGGCGTCGCCGCCGAGCGCGGGGATTGTCGCTGGAACATTGCTACCATTGCTCACGGAAATGACCTTTCAAATGACGCGACGGCCTGACTCTTGTTATCATTTGCCATCGTGGTCGTCTCTTATACGCAAAGATGACTGAACAGTTGCTGCATGTCATCGCTAATCGGGCTTTCAAACGACAGAGTCTTGCTTGTGACGGGATGGACGAAGCCCAGCCTTGCCGCATGCAGCGCCTGCCGCCGGAAACCCATTTGCGCGAGCAGCGCCTTGTGCGGGCCGCCGCGGGAATAAACCGGATCGCCAAGCAGCGAATGGCCGATATGCGCCATATGGACGCGGACCTGATGCGTGCGGCCGGTTTCCAGCCGGCATTCCACCAGAGCGGCGCGATCGAGCCGCTCCAGCATCCGGTAATGCGTCACCGCATGCTTGCCGCGCCGTCTGCATCGGAGCGGCCGATCCACTGGTCCACCGTGCCGGCGGGCGGCGCGGGCCGCCCGTTGACGATGGCGAGATAGCGCCGGTCGATGCTGTGATCCTTGAACTGGCGTGCCAGCCCCTCATGCGCCACGTCGCTCTTGGCGACCACCAGCAGGCCGGACGTATCCTTGTCGATCCGATGCACGATGCCCGGCCGCGCAACGCCGCCAATGCCGGACAATTGCCCCGCGCAATGATGCAGCAGCGCGTTGACCAGCGTTCCATCTGGATTGCCGGCGGCCGGATGCACGACCATGCCCGCGGGCTTGTCGATTACGATGAGATGCTCGTCCTCATAGGGGATGACGAGGTCGATCTGCTGGGCAATCGCTTCGGCCGGCGCGGCCAGCGGAATGGCGAGCGCGAAGGCTGTCTCCGCCTTCACCTTAAGCGCGGGATCGTTGACCGGCCTGCCGCCCGGACCGGTGACATTGCCGGCGAGAATGAGCGCCTTCACCCGCTCGCGCGAGAGATCGGGCACGAGCGTCGCGAGCGCGCGATCCAGCCGCGCGCCGGCAAGCGCGGGCGTGATTTCGGCCGATATGCTGACAACCCCCTCGCTCACGAATAGGATGTGGGGATGGGTCTCGTCATTTCAACCGGGCTTCTGGACGCAATTCGTGCGCAGGCGCGTGCAGCGGGCGCACGCGAATGCTGCGGGCTGCTTCTCGGTCCGGCGGAAGGCGGCATCGTGACGTCGATCAGCGCTGCTTGCCGCCCATCGCGCGGCCCGCGCCGGGGGGCCGGCGATCCTCGGCCATTATCATTCGCATCCCGGCGGCGCGGCGTCGCCCTCCCCCGTCGATGCCGCGATGGCGGAGGGGCGCGGCGAAATCTGGCTGATCGTGGGCGGCGATGGAAGCCTGCGCGCATGGCGGGCAGGGCCCGTCGGCGCGCTGCACGGGCGCTTCGAGCCGGTGGAAATGACCGCCCCGCCGCAGCATGACCTTGCGCGCGCAGGCCCTTGACGGTAGGGCGCGAGCCCTGCTCGCAATGAGAGGACGCCTCAATTTGGCACAGTCAACCGCGCCCGATCCCATCGATTTCGCCAGCCTGCTCTGCTCGCGCCTGTGTCACGATCTGCTGAGCCCGGTCGGCGCGCTCAACAACGGGATCGAGCTGCTCGCCGACGAGACTGATCCCCAGATGCGCGAGCAATGCATGGGCTTGCTGGCCGACAGCGCGCGCACGACCGCGGGCAAGCTCAAATTCTTCCGCCTCGCGTTCGGCGCGGCGGGCGGCTATGGCGGCACCATCCCCATGCACGAGATCCGCAGCGCGGTGGACGGCATGTTCGCGGCGACCGGCAAGGTCACCACGCAGTGGATGGTCGAGAGCGATGCGCTCTCCAAGCCCGCCGCCAAGCTGCTGCTCAATCTGGTGCTGATGACCGGCGAGGCCCTGCCGCGCGGCGGCACGATCGCCATCGGCGCCGAGGACCGCGCCGGCCTCACCGAGATCGCGGTGCGCGGCGAAGGCGCCAGGATCACCTTCGATCCCACGATCCGCGCGGCGCTCGGCAGCGGCACCGGCGAGGTGACCTCGCGGACGGCGGCCGCCTGCATGATCCGCATGCTGGCCGAGCAATGCGGCGGGCAGATCCTGATCTCCCCGCCCGAGGAACCGTTCCTCATGTTCGGCGCGAGCCTGCCGGCGGGCTGATCCGAGTTTCTCGCTCGTCCGAGCACTTAACCGCGATTTAAGCACTCTCCTCCATGGAGTCGGCTGCTGTCATCGCGCGGACAAGAGCATGGACGAGATTCTCGGTGAGTTCATAGCAGAGACGCTGGAGACGCTGGACGTGCTGTCCGGCGAGGTCGTCGCATGGGAGGCTGACCCGACGGACAGCTCCCGGCTCGATGCCTTCTTCCGTTTCTTCCACACCGTGAAGGGGAGCTGCGGCTTCCTCAACCTGCCGCGCTTCGAGCGGCTGGCGCATGGCGCCGAGGACGTGCTGGCGGCCGTGCGCCGGGGCGAACGCATCGCCGATCCCGCCACCGTCACCGCCGTGCTTGCCGTCATGGACCGCATCGGCGCGCTTGCCCGCAGCATTGGCGGGGACGAGCAGGTGCCCGAATCGGATGATGACGCCCTGCTCGACGCGCTGGCCGTGAGCTCCGGCGGCTTCGAGATTTTCGCGCCGCTGCCTGATCCCATCGGCCGGGACGAAGCCCCTGTCGAGGAAGAAGAGGACGAACTGCGGGTCGAGGCACCTGCCAGCGAAACCCCGCAGCGCCCGGCTGTCGCCACCGTCCAGCCCACCGGCAACCGCGAGCGCGCGCCCCGCACCATCCGCCTCCCGCTCGCGCTGATCGACCAGCTGATGAACGGCATTTCCGACATGGTGCTCGCGCGCAACGACCTCGCCCGCAAGATGCGCGACCATGGCGTCGATCCGGATCTGGAAAGCAGCTTCGAGCGCCTCTCCGCCAATGTCGCGGACCTGCGCGACATGATCTCCAAGACCCGCATGCAGCGCGTCGACCGCCTCTATGCCGCCATCCCCCGCATGGTGCGCGACCTCACCCGCGAGCTTGGCAAGAAGGCGACGCTGGATCTGGACGGCGGCGATGTCGAGATGGACCGCGAGATGATCGAGATGGTCGTCGATCCGCTCACGCATATCGTGCGCAACGCGCTGGACCACGGCATCGAGGCGCCGGCCGACCGGCTTGCCGCAGGCAAGAGCGAAGCGGGCATGCTCACCATCGTCGCGCGCCAGTCCGGCAACCAGATCGTGATCGAGATCAGCGACGACGGGCGCGGCATCAATCGCGCGGCGCTGGTCGACAAGGCTGTCTCAGCAGGCCTGTTCTCAACAATCGAGGCCGCTTCGCTCACGGACGCCGAGAAGCTCAACCTCATCTTCCATCCCGGCCTGACGACGGCGGCGCAGGTCACCTCCATCTCCGGCCGGGGCGTCGGCATGGACGTGGTGCGCGCCAACATCGAGCAGATCGGCGGCGTCATCGGCATCACCAGCATCGCCGGCCGGGGCACGACGATCACCATGCGCGTGCCGCTGACGCTCACCATCATCCCCGGCCTCATCGTGCGCTGCGGCGAGCTGTTCTTCGCCATGCCGCGCGGCAATGTGGTCGAGCTGCTGCATCAGAACAGCTCGATGGTCTCGATCGAGACGATCGGCGGGGCGCGCATCGCAACCATCCGGGGCGAGCGCCATTCGCTGATCGAGCTGGAGGACGTGCTCGGCCGCCCCCGCGCCGAGCAGACCGGCCCGCGCACGCTCATGGTCATCCGCTCGTCGAGTGGCCAGCCTTATGTGCTCGGCGTGCAGGCCGTGGAGAGCAACGAGGAGCTCGTCATCCGTCCGGCCTCGCCGGTCATCACCGCGGCCGGGGTGTTCGCCGGCATGACGCTGCCGGACAATGGCCAGCCCATGCTTCTGCTCGATGCCGCCGGTCTGGCGCAGGTCGCCGAGCTGCCGCTGCGCGATGCGGATGTGCGCCGGGCGCCCGCCGCAGCGCCGGACACGCAGGCCCGGGCCGAAACCATCCAGGCGCTGATCTACCGCGAGCGCGACGGTACCAGCCGCCTCCTGCCGCTCGCCGTCGTCGACCGCGTGGAAGACCTCGCAGCCGCGCAGATCGTGGCAAGCGACGGGCTCGCCTTCACGCGCATCGAGGACCGGCTGCTGCCGACGCTCAACACGAGCGGCGCGGAGAGCGCCAGCGTCAAGTCGCTGCGCCTGCACGATGGGCAGGACCAGATCTGCTACCTGATCGATGACGTCGTCGACATCATCGAGGTGCCTGCGAAGCTCGACGTGCGCATCGGGGCCGGCCGCATCGCGGGCCTCGTCATGGTCGGCGAGGCGCAGCTTGAGATGATCGATCCGTTCATGCTGTTCGCCGAGGCCGCGCGGCGGCGCGGCGGCGATGATGCGACGCGCCCCATCCAGTGCCTCATCGCGGATGCGGAAGACCCCTGGATGCGCACCATCCTGGCGCCGCTGCTCGTGCAGGCGGGGCACGAGGTGCGCTTCGGTCAGGCGAGCGAGGGCGCGCCCGACATCATCCTGTGCGCGCAGGCGTCGGCCGCCCATTCGGCTGGTGACGTGCCGGTGATCGCGCTGCGCGACAGCGCCGAGCCGGGCGCCACCGCCCCCGGCTCCATCTACCGCTACGACCGGGACACCATCATGGCCGCCATCGCGCAGGCCGTGCGGAGGGTTGCATGACTGACACGCTGTTCCTCTTCGCCTCGATCGCGAGTGCGCCGATCGCGATCCGCGCGCGCGAGATTGAGGCCGTCGTCCGCCTGGGCGACATCGTGCCGATCCCGCTCGTGGCTGCCCATGTGCGGGGCCTCGCCGCGCTGCGCAGCCGCGTGCTGACCGTGATCGACATGGAAGCGCGCGTCTTCGGCACGGACGGGCGTGGCCATCAGGCCGGTCTCGCGGTGGTCGCTGACATCGCGGCGCACAGCTATGGCTTCCTGGTCGATTCGGTGAGCGACATCACGCAGGCGCCGGGCGGCATCCAGCCGATCCGCGGACGCATCGATCCGGCCTGGGCGCCCTATGCCGGCGGCCTCGTGGAGCGGGACGGGCGCAGCCACCTGCTGCTCAGCCTGGGGGATTTCGTCTCCGCGCCGGGCACCACCGCGCTCGCCGCCTGAGCATTTACCGAACGCTTACCCCCGCCCGCTATTGTCGTCCGCCACGGACCGAGGGTTGTTCAAATCATGCTGCATTGTCTCGTCGTCGATGATTCCAAGGTGATCCGCAAGGTTGCCCGCCACATCCTCGAATCGCTCAGCCTGCATGTGCAGGAAGCCGGCGACGGCCGCGAAGCCTTGGAGATGTGCGACGCGCAGCTGCCCGATGTGGTGCTGCTCGACTGGAACATGCCGATCATGAGCGGGCTGGACTTCCTCAAGGAGCTCTCGCGCCGCAACTTCGCCAATCCGCCGAAAGTCATCTTCTGCACGACGGAGAATGGCGTGGATCATATCCGCGCCGCCGTCGATGCGGGGGCAGACGAATATGTGATGAAGCCGTTCGACCGGGACACGCTGGAGAGCAAGCTGCAGATCGTCGGCGTCCTTTAAAGCTCGCACGCCGGAGCGCGTTACCATGTCCTTCTACCATGCCGGCGATCTGGATAAGCCGGCTCCAGCCGCGCAC
Organism: Sphingomonadales bacterium; assembly: GCA_017304105.1. Classification (GTDB taxonomy): domain Bacteria; phylum Pseudomonadota; class Alphaproteobacteria; order Sphingomonadales; family Sphingomonadaceae; genus Sphingobium. Next base: position 8,435 of record JAFKLU010000076.1, on the reverse strand, counting down.
CCCATCCAGGTGCTCATCGTCGACGATTCGGTCGTCGTGCGGCGAATCATGACCAAGGTGTTCGAGGCGGACCCACGCTTCGCCGTGACAGGCGCTGTCGCCAGCGGCGATCAGGCGATTGCCTTTGCCCGCACCCATGCGGTCGACCTCGTGCTGCTCGACATGCAGATGCCCGGCCTCGACGGCCTCCAGGTGCTGCCCCAGATTCTCGCGGGCCGCCGCAAGATCCATGTCGTCCTGCTCTCGGGCACCTGCCGCGAGGGCAGCGAGCTGGCCCTGCAGGCGCTCGCGCTCGGCGCCAGCGATGTGGTGGCCAAGCCCAGCGCGGGGCATTTCAGCGATCATTTCGTCGAGCATCTGCTCGATCGCCTCAGCCACCTCGTCCCTGCCGCCGAGCGCAGCCGTGCGCCCGAGCGCACCGATCAGACGGCGGCGCGCCTTCGCCCCGCCGGCAATCTGGTCCGCGCCGTGGCGATCGGCGGCTCCACCGGCGGGATCAGCGGCATGATGACGCTGATCGCAGGGCTGGAGCGCTCCACCACATTCCCCATCTTCATCACCCAGCATCTGCCCGCCAATTTCAACCCGCTGTTCGCCGAGCAGATCCGCCGCGCGACCCGCCTGCCGGTGGTGATCGCAGAGGAAGGCATGGCGGTGCGCCCCGGCACGATCCACGTGGCGCCGGGTCACGCGCATCTCTCCCTCGGCAAGACTGCGCGCGGCGCGGTGACCGTGCAGCTCACGCAGGAGCGCTGCCTGCACGGCAGCTTCCCGGCGGTCGATCCGATGTTCACGGGGCTGGCCCGCGTCTATGGCGCGGGCGCCTGCGGCGTGATCCTCTCCGGCATGGGGCGCGACGGCCTGGCCGGTGCGCAGGCGATCGTCGAGGCCGGTGGCTGGATGATTGCGCAGGATCATGAGACGAGCGCGGTCTGGGGCATGCCCGGCGCGGTCGCAAAGGCTGGCCTTGCCAGCGCCATCCTGCCGCCCCCGGCGATTGCGGACCTCATCATCGGCCAGTGGCAGGCCGTTGCATGAACATGATGACGCCCTTCCCCGGCCAGGGCCGGTCGATCGAGCGACTGAGCGAGCTGCTCAGCCGGCGGACCGGCCAGCTCCTCTCGGAAAGCCGCCGCTGGCACATCGAGACCTCGCTGCGCCCGCTGTTGCGCGAGCAGGGCCTGCCCTCGCTCGATGCGCTGCTCTTCGCCGTCGAGCGCGATCCGAACGGGCCGCTTATGCGCCAGACGATCGACGCGATGCTCAACCACGAGAGCAGCTTCTTTCGCGACATCGCCGTCTTCCAGGCGATCGAGCGCACGCTGCTGCCGCGCCTCCATGGCGAGCTGCGCGAGAAGATGCTGCGCATCTGGTGCGCCGGCTGCTCGACGGGGCAGGAAGCCTATTCGCTGGCCATGATCATCAAGCGCATGGGCGCGATGTGGGATGGCTGGCGCATCTCCATCCAGGCGACCGACGTCTCCGAGATCGCCATCGAAAAGGCGCGGCGCGGCGTCTATTCGCAGATGGACATGCAGCGCGGCCTGCCGATCAACGATCTGCTGCGCTGGTTCGCGCCGGTCGGTGCGGACTGGCAGATCGCCGACGAGATCCGCGAGATGGTCCATTTCCAGGCGGACAATCTGCTGGAGCCTCGTCGCATATCGGGCACCTTCGACCTGATCCTCTGCCGCAACGTCCTCTTCTATTTTCCGGAGGACAAGCGCCGCATCGCCCGCGATCAGTTCGCGCGTCACACCCGTGCGGGCAGCTACGTGATCCTGGGCGCGGGCGAGATGATGAGCTGCAGCAACGGCATTTTCACGAGTTCCCGGAACCTCAGCTGCGCCTATGTCGCGGAGAAGCCGGCAGACTGCAGCCGCCTGGCCTTCTAGGACGAATCACGCCGCCGCTTCCGCAGCGCCCGCCGATCGGCTAGGGGTATGTGGATAACGAAGGTTCCGCATGTCCCCAGGCGGAAGAAAGTGGCACAAGGTCCTGCATGATCGAGACGCCGTCGCCCAATTTCGATGAGCGCACTCTGCCGGTTTCCATCCTCGTCCTGCACTATACCGGCATGCCCGACGCGGCGAGCGCGATAAGCTGGCTGGCGAGCGAGGAGAGCAAGGTTTCCGCCCATTATGTCGTGACGGAAGATGGACAGATTGTCCGCATGGTCGACGAGAGCAGGCGTGCCTGGCATGCGGGCCGCTCCTACTGGCGCGGCATCACCGACGTGAACTCGGCGAGCATCGGGATCGAGATCGTCAATCCCGGCCACGAATGGGGGTATCGCGCCTTCCCCGACCGGCAGATCGAGGCGCTCATCCCGCTCGTCCATGATATCGTGCAGCGCCACCGGATCACGCGCGGCAATGTGGTGGGGCACAGCGACATCGCCCCGGCACGCAAGCAGGACCCCGGCGAGCTCTTCCCGTGGAACAAGCTCGCCCGCCTGCGCCTCGCCCTGCCGCGCCCGACCCGCAACCTGATGGACCCGCACTGGACCGACAGCGGCTTCATGCTCGCACTGGAACGCTTCGGCTATGACATCTCCGATCGGGTCGCCGCTGTCACCGCCTTCCAGCGCCGCTTTCGCCCGGAACATATCGACGGCATGATCGACGGCGAATGCCGCGCGATCCTGCTGGCGCTGCTGCTGCCGCGGCCCCGGGGAGACGATTGAGCGACGATTGAGCCAAGGGGGGGATGACGCGCCGCCCCCCTGCCCCTATATGCGGCCGGGCCAGGCGGTCGGGCGATCGCGGCGGATGCTTGCATCCGGCGAGGAAAGTCCGGGCTCCACGAAACGACGGTGCCGGATAACGTCCGGCGGCTCCCCTTGCGGGGGTCAGGGACAGTGCAACAGAGAGCAGGTCACGTTTGTCTTTTGGACTTTGGGCTTAGGCCGCGTGAACAGTGAAAGGGTGCGGTAAGAGCGCACCGCGCTCCCGGCAACGGCGAGCGGCGAGGTAAACCCCACCGGGAGCAAGACCGAATAGGGGCGGCGCGCGGCGCAAGTCGCAGGGCGGTTTCGGCCCAGTCGCCCGGGTTGGTTGCTTGAGGTCGTCGGTAACGGCGATCCTAGAGGAATGATCGCCCATCCGCGGCGCGTCCCTTCGGGGATACGGCGGCGGTGGACAGAACCCGGCTTACAGACCGCCTGGCTTTTTCCCCCTTCTCTCCTGTCCGAATGAGGAAGGAGAAAGAGCGGCTCCCCACATTCACTCCATCCCACGGTGGATTTCATCGCCAACCGGCACTAACTTGGCCGGATGGCTAAAGCAGGGCGATCGAACGACTGGGGGTTTCCGCGCTGGCGGAGCTATGGTGCGACACGCGAGGCGCAGACGGTGCGCCTGTGCGACCGGCATGGCTGCGAGCGGCCCGGCAATTGCCCCGCGCCCAAGTCTCCCAACAGCCCGGATCGCTGGTATTTCTGCCAGGATCACGCCGCCGAGTACAACAAGGGCTGGGACTATTTTCAGGGCCTGGACGAGGAAGAGCGCAACCAGCGCATGCACGATGAGCAGCGCGACGCCTCCGGCTACAAGAGCAGCGCGCACCACCAATGGGCAGGCCCCGGCGATGGCACGCGCACGCGCGACGAGATGCGCGCGCTCGACGTGCTGGGGCTGGAGAGCGACGCGGACTTCGAGACGGTGCGCAAGAGCTGGCGCACGCTCGCCAAGGAATATCATCCGGACGTCCGCCCGAACGACGAGGAAGCCGCCAGGCGCTTCCAGGCCATTCAGGCCGCCTATGAAGTGTTGCGCGCGGCCGAGGAGCGCAAGAGCTGGAAGCCGACGGCATGACCACCCGTCGCGCCAAGGCGCGCTGGAGCAATGCGGTGCTGGTCTGCCGGAAATGCTCGAAGAAGCTCAAGCAAGGCGGCTTCGGCCCGGACGGCGACAGGCCGCTCGCCAAGGCGCTGCGCAAGCATCTTCAGACCGGCAAGGGCCCCAAGTCACCGGCAGGCATCGTCGAGGTGGGCTGCCTCGATCTCTGCCCGAAGCGCGCCGTCACCGTGGTCGACGGGCGACATCCCGACCAGTGGCTGGTCGTGCGGCCCGGCGCCAATCTCGACGCGCTCGCCCATGAGCTGGGCCTCAAGCCGGGGCCGGGCTGATGCGCAGTACCGCAAGCGGCGTGACCGTGCGGCTCTATCATCTCTCCGATGAGGGCGCCGCCGAGACACTGATGTACGGGCCCTTGAGCGAAGCGCTGGCCGTGGCCGCGCAACAGAGCGAGGACGTCCAGACCGGCCTGTTCATCGCCACGGACAATGACGTGATCGCCTATCTCGACCTGATAGAAGGGTGAGTTGGGCGACGGGCAGCGTCGTCGCGAATCTAAGAACCCCTATGTCGGCTGATAAGGATCGGGCCGGATGCTGACGCGCAGCCGGCCCTCGACGCGGTGCAGGCGCAGGCCGCGCACGCGCACCAGATAGGCGAGGCCGATCACGGTCGAGGCGAAGCCGGCGCAGGCGCCAAGGCCCATCGCGGCGCGCGCGCCGAAATGATCCGCGACCCAGCCGACGAGCGGCGCGCCGATCGGCAGGCCGCCGAGCATGATCGCGACATAGATGGCCATGACGCGGCCGCGCATCGCCCGCGCGGTGGAAAGCTGGACGAAGCCGTTCGCTGAGGTGTTCATCGTCTGCACCGACAGGCCCACTGCCAGCAGCACGAGCGCGAAGGCGAGGTAGCTGGGCGAGAGCGCCGCCAGCGTCATCGAGCAGCCGAACAGGAAGGTGCCGCCGATCAGATGCTGCATGCGGGGCCGGTCGCGCCGCGCCGCCATCAGCGCGCCGATCACCGAGCCGATCGCCATGACGGAGATGAGCGCGCCATATTCGCTGGCGCCCTTGTGGAACACGGTGACCGACATGACGCTGATGAAGATGCCGAAGTTCATGCCCAGCGCCCCCATGAAGAACAGCATCAGGAACACGGTGCGCAGGTCCGGCCGCTCACGAACGTAGCGGAAGCCGTCCAGTAGCCGCATCTGGCCGCGCGCGCCTCTGCCTTCTCCCTCCTCCTCATCGCGATGCAGGTCCTTGACCTGGATGCGCAGCAGGCCGGTGATGACAGCGATGTAGGAAAGCCCGTTGAGGATGAACACCCAGCCGGTGCCCACGAGCGCGATGCAGAGGCCCGCCATCGCCGGCCCCGCAGTGCGCGCGAGCTGGAAGGCGGTGCTGTTGATTGCGACCGCATTGCCAATGCCTTCTTCCCCCACCAGCTCGGAGATGAAGCTGTGCCGCGCAGGCGAATCGAAGGCCATGCCGCAGCCCAGCAGGAAGCCGAACATATAGACATGCCAGAGCTGCACATGGCCGCTGATCGTGGCGATGCCGAGCAGCATGGCGATCACGCCGAGGCAGGACTGGACGGCGATGAGCAGCTTGCGCCGGTCGACATGATCGGCAAGCGATCCCGTGATTGCCACCAGCAGCAGTTGCGGCAGAAACTGGAGCGCCGTGATCAGGCCGACGGCGCTCGCGCTGTGATCGGTGAGTTCGGTCAGCACCAGCCAGTTCTGCGCGGTGCCCTGCATCCAGGTGCCGATGTTCGAAAAGAGGCTGGAACCCACCCAGAGCCGGAAGTTCCGGTTGGACAGCGACCGAAACGCGCCTCCCGCCAGCGATCCCATGCGCCGTTTCACTCTCCCTGTTCGGTTGCGAGTCGCAACCCTCGGCCGTCTCTCTAATTTGACACAGCGCTATAGGTAAGCCCGCTCGTTCTCGTCTTGCCGCAGACGGTAGTTCGGCGGGTGCGAGGCGGTCAGCTCCGGCCCTTGAAGCCCTGCGCCACCACGAACCATTCCACCGAGCCCTTGCGGCTGGAGGGCGGCTTGGCGTGCTTCACCGTCTTGAACGCGGACTTGAGCTGGCGGAGCAGCGCATCGTCGGTGCCGCCGGCAAACACCTTCGAGACGAAGGTGCCGCCCGGCCGCAGCGTGGCGATCGCGAATTCCGCCGCCGCTTCGACCAGCCCCATGGTGCGCAGATGATCGGTCTGCGGATGGCCGACCGTGTTCGCGGCCATGTCCGACATGACCAGATCGGGCTCGCCCCCCAGCTCCGCGATGAGCCGCTCGGGCGCTTCATCGGCCATGAAGTCCATCTGCAAGATGGTGACGCCCTCGATCGGGTCGACCGGCAGCAGGTCGATGCCGACGATCGCCGCCCTGGGCACCTTGCGCCGCACCACCTGCGACCAGCCGCCCGGCGCGATCCCCAGATCGACGACGTGGCGCGCCCCCGCCAGCAGATGGAATTTCTCGTCCAGTTCGAGCAGCTTGAAGGCGGCGCGGCTGCGATAGCCCTCGGCCTTGGCGCGCTTCACATAAGGATCGTTCAGCTGCCGCGCGAGCCAGCGCGTGGACTGCGCCGTGCGCCCTCGGGCCGTGCGCACCCGCGTGCCGGCCGGTTTGTCGCCCCGCGCCATCAGCCGAGCTGCCGGCTTGAGGCGCTGTCGAGCAGCGCGCGCAGGATGCCTTCGCGAATGCCGCGATCGGCGACGCCGAGCCGATCGGCCGGCCAGATGTCGAGAATGCTCTCGAGGATCGCGCAGCCGGCCACCACCAGGTCCGCCCGCTCGTCGCCGATGCAGGGCAGGCCGGTGCGTTCATCCAGGCTCATCGCGGAGAGGCGCGCGGCAATGTCCCGCATCGACTGCGCCGGCACGACGAGGCCATCGACCGCCTGCCGGTCATAGCGCGGCAGGCCGAGATAGACGCTGGCGAGGGTCGTCACCGTGCCCGATGTGCCGAGCAGCCGCACCGGGCCGGACACCGGCAGACGCGCGGCGAAACCGGCAAAAGCCTCGCGCATCCGCCGCAGCATCTCGCCATAGGCGGCGAGGCGCGCGGTGGGGCTATCGTCATGGCCGGCCACCGCTTCGGCGAGCGAAACCACGCCGAGCGGCGCGCTCAGCCAGTCGACGATCCGCAGCTTGTCGCGACGGCCCTCCAGCAGCACCAGCTCGGTCGAGCCGCCGCCAATGTCGAAGATCATTGCGGGGCCTTCTCCTTCTTCCAGCAGAGTCTGACAGCCGAGCACGGCAAGGCGCGCCTCCTCTCGGGCGGAAATGATGTCGAGCATGATCCCGGTCTCGGCCGCCACGCGCGCGACGAACTCCTCGCCATTCACAGCCTGCCGGCAAGCCTCTGTCGCGACCGAGCGGGAGAGGACGACGCGGCGCCGGCGCAGCTTCTCCGCGCAGACCATCAGCGCGGAAATGGTGCGCTCGATCGCGGCATTGGAGAGCCGCCCGGTCGCGGACAGACCCTCGCCCAGACGGACGATGCGCGAAAAAGCGTCGACGATGACGAAGCGATTGCCATCCGGCCGCGCGATCAGCAGGCGGCAGTTATTGGTGCCGAGATCAAGCGCCGCAAGATTGCCACGGATGGCAGGGCGGCGCGCCGCCGGCTCGTCTCCACCTGCTCCGCCGCCGCGCGCCTCGCTCTCCTCGGACCAATGTTCCGGACGCGACGCGGACGTGGCCTCATCCGCCATGACCGTCCATACCTTTCCACCGGCGACCCCCATCGCCGGGACTTGCCCCGACGCTAGACGCGCGCGGGCCCCATGGCAAGGTTCGCGGATACGGAGAGAGAACGGGGACCATGGAGAAGGCGCGGCAAATGCCCTGCGCCACCGAGTCGCCCCGGCCATGTCGCGCTTGCGACAAAAGCCATGTCGCACCACATCGCCGATAGAGCCTTGACGCGAGGATTTGCGCGGCCTAGAGGCACCGCCCTATTGCCCGATCGTCTAAAGGTAAGACTACGGACTCTGACTCCGTCAATTGAGGTTCGAATCCTCATCGGGCATCCAAGACTTTCCCCCTAAAATCATGCAGTTACGCGAGCGCTGGGCGCCGATTTGCGCCTTTGGCCATGCCGCGTCGCGTTGCATCTAGTTCCGCTGATTTCCGCCGTTTACCTCAGCGTCCCGGCATCTCCGTGCAACATGGATGCAACATGAAACTCCAACTTGCGCGACCGAATCATGCAAACGCCCCAGCCGTTTCCGACCAGGGCGCCAAGGGATTGAACCGTCGAACCCGGCGTTCGTGGGGACTGATGCGCCAAGCTCTGCATATTATGAAGGATCGTGCAGCTAGAACCTTAGTGCTGACCGCCCGCGGTGACCTTTTTTTCATTTCTTCCGTCGGCACGACCATACCAGCGCGGCCATGCTTTTGATGATTGCTGCCATGGCCATCAGCAGCAGTGAGTCGGGCAGGATCATAGGTCTTACCTCCTGACCAGGTTGAGACCTATTTTGCCGTCGATAGGAAAGAACATAGAGAGAACAAATGCGGTGAACCGACGCGCTGTCACGCCTATACTGGGCGCATGCGATTCGACCGTAACCGTCTCATCTTTCTGGCCCTGCTCGTGATCGACGAGGCTTGCCA
>JAFKLU010000137.1 GCA_017304105.1 Sphingomonadales bacterium | reverse complement strand
AGCGGTATCGCCCAGCAGAAGTGGCAAGGGACCGCTGCCACTAACCCAAATCCCACCCCGAAACGAAAAGTTCGGGCCAGTCTTTTTTGTAGGACCAACCCGCACGGCTGCCATTACCACGCGAACACCCGGTAACAGCTTGTTCCTCGTTGTTTCTCGCGACGATCCGGACCCAAAGACCCTAGCGGAGAGCCTGATCGAGCAGGACGCAACGCCACTGATCGTCCTAACCCCGTTCGTTATTCTTGCGCTGGCGCTGATCGTGGTGGTTATCAATCGCACCTTGCGCCCGTTGCAACAGGCGTCTTCTGAGGCATCAAAAATCGGGCCGGCATCTTCGATCGCCAGGGTAAGCACGCGCGGGCTCCCGTCCGAAATTATCCCGCTTGTGACTGCCTTCAATGGCGCTCTCGATCGCGTAAGCAGCGCCTATCAATTTGAAAAAAGGCTTACGGCGGATGCCGCCCACGAACTGCGAACACCCTTGGCCGTCCTGCGAATGCGCTTGGAGAGCACGCGTCTGAGTGGAGGAACGTCACTTAATTGGGCGGCTATCCAGCGCGACTTCGCTCAGATCGATCGACTCACGGCGCAGTTGCTTGACTTGGCGCGCAAGGAAGAGGGCGGAGCCGTCGCTTCTAAGCCCGAAGTCAATCTGGCTCGCGTCGCGCGGGAGGCGGCAGCGGTGATGTTACCGCTAGTCGAGAGTGTGGGCCGATCGCTTGGCGTGATTGCGCCGGACGCCTTGGTGATCGCCAACGGCGATGAGGACGACCTTCGTGATATGGTTCGTAACCTGATCGAAAACGCCCTCACCCACGGTGAAGGTGCCATTAGCATTGCCGTTGAGAGGATTGGCGATCTTCATCAAGGATTCGTAGCAATTACTGTGATGGATGAAGGCCACGGGGTGCCAGAGTCACTTCGTTCGATCGTTTTCGAGCGGTTCCGGAAGGGCGACGCTTCAACGCCCGGAGCTGGACTTGGTCTTGCGATCGTGCGCCATGTCGCCGAGCGCCACGGGGGGACTGCCGGGTTTCTTGCCGGCTCCGGAAGCCGCATCCAAGTCAAATTACCTTAGGACCCCGCATAGCGCCTACCATTTCGCGCGGCCACTCATGACCGCCTCCGCGCGGGTTGGTGACTGCTGGCTCGACTGCGACATCGGCGAAAACCCGTCAGACCCCCGTCAGACATTCCTCGTAAGAAAACATGCGGATGCCTTGATTGTAAACGAGGGCGACGGCGATTCAGTCGCAAATCGCGGAGTAGCGCATGGTTCAGAATAAGCCGGAATGGCAAAGTCCGGGTGCGTTTGCACGGATGAGTTTCAACTTAGATCAATCATCCAAAAAAGATGCGACTCTAGGAGGATACCGTAGCACCTACCCACAATTTAGTACGGGTTTGACTCAAGAACATTTATTCGAGGCGTCTCGTTCTTGGCCCAGTCGGCCCGAAGCTGCGATTTTGGCCAGGTTGAAGAACGAACACTGAACGCTTGATTGATTCTACCAGGACCGTTGCTGACCACCGACCTCGTAGATATCGGCTTCCATGGAGCAATTGTAGCTCTCTGCGATGTTGAACATC
>JAFKLU010000136.1 GCA_017304105.1 Sphingomonadales bacterium | reverse complement strand
TACTGAAGGCGCCCCAAACCAAAAGGACGGAATTCCATGAGGCGTTCAACCGACTATTTTCTGAGCACCCATGGCGGCAATCTGCCGCTGCCTGACGATCTCAACAGCCTGATCAAGGACGCCAAAGGCAATGCGGCGGAGATCGAGGCGAAGCTGCCCGGCGCCGTCGACTGGGTGGTGGCGAAGCAGATCGAGTGCGGTGTCGATATCATCAATGACGGCGAATATGTGAAGGCCGCGACGCCCGGCACCTATGCCGGCTACATCTATGACCGCATGAGCGGCTTCAACTCGGTCGATCGCCCCGCGGACTGGCAGCCCAAGCGCGCCTTCACCGCCGAGCGCGACCGGCGCGACTTCCCCGGCTTCTATGAGTCCGGCCTGTGGTTCGCCGGTTCCGGCGGCCAGCAGCGCCCCGGCTTCGCGACGCCCGGCAGCGGCAAGGGCGGCTACTCGATGCTCGGCAGCACGCCGAACAAGATCCGAGCCTGCACCGAGGACGTCAAATATCACGGCTATGACGCCATCCAGAAGGACATCGACGCGCTGCAGAAGGCGCTCGTCGGCAAGTCCAATGTGGACGGCTTCATCGCCGCGCTCGGCCCGCTCAGCACGGGCGCCGGCCTCACGAACCTGCATTACAAGGACGAGCGCGACTATATGTTCGCGGTCGCCGATGCCTGTCGCGAGGAATATAAGGCGATCACCGATGCCGGCCTCATCGTCCAGGTCGATGAACCGGAATTCGCTACCACCTGGATGTTCTATCCCGACTGGAGCGTGGAGCAGTATCGCAACCACCTCGATTTCTGCGTCGAGATCATCAATCACGGCCTGCGCGGCCTGCCGGAAGAGCAAGTGCGCTTCCACACCTGCTGGGGCTCGGGCCACCGGCCGCACGTGAACGACATCGAGTTCAGGCACATCGTCGACAAGCTCATCAAGATCGACGCGCAGTGCTACACGTTCGAGGCCTCCAACGTGCGCCATGCCCACGAATATCGCGTGTTCGAGGATGTAAAGCTGCCCGCGGGCAAGATCATCGCCCCCGGCGTGGTCGGCCATTATACCGATCTGGTGGAGCATCCCGAGCTCGTCGCCGAGCGGCTGTGCAACTATTCCAAACTCGTCGGCATGGAGAATGTGCAGGCCAGCACCGATTGCGGCATCGGCTCGCGCGTGGGCCATGAAGAAGTCGTCTGGGCCAAGCTCAAGGCGATGTCCGAAGGCTGCCGCATCGCCGGCAAGCGCATGAAGGGCAAGTAGGGGCCGCTTCCCTCCCTCCTCCTCGCGGGAGGAGGGGGCTTTTGGCTTTACCCCACAGGCGCGCGCCGAACGCTCGGCGGACCCGGAAACGAAAAACGCGGCGCCATAGACGCCGCGTTTTCCTTTATCTTTCTATCTTTTCACGACGCTCAGAAGCGGCGTCCGATCGTCACAGCCCACTCACGCGGGCGGCCCGGCTGGCCGGTGAAGATGTAGGCGCCGGCCTGGATGAACTTGTTCACATGGTAGAACTGCTCAAACAGGTTGGTGACGGAGACCGCCGCATACCACTCGCTGTCCGGCGCATTGTAGGAGAGGCGCGCGTTGGC
>JAFKLU010000075.1 GCA_017304105.1 Sphingomonadales bacterium | reverse complement strand
GGCCCGCGGCATTCGTGCGGTCTCCCGCGCCCTCAGATTTCACCCCCGCACCCCGCTCGGACCGAAGGGGAGCACACAGTATCTGCCTGCTCTGATCGCGGCAGTCACGATGGACCATGGGCTGGTCGGAATTCACCGCACGTTTCTCAATCTGGAAAGGCCCGCAGTGGTACCTTTCGACAATCCCAAGCGCGCACTTGGGAGTTTGGCAGCGGGTGCCGTTCGCCTCTTGGATCCCGTCGATGGGCGGCTTGGCCTTGCCGAGGGTATCGAGAGCGCGCTTGCGGCCAAGGCGCTGACCCAGATCCCTTGCTGGGCTTCATTGGGCAATGAGCGTTTCGGACTTGTGTCTATCCCCGAGAGCGTGCGCGAACTGCACCTATTCGTCGACAATGATGCAGGTGGCGATCTCGCTGAGGAACGCGCGCTTAGTGCCTATACCAGTGGGAGCCGTAAGATCATCACGCGTCGCCCGCGCGCTCACGGAACAGACTGGAACGACGCATTGCAGGCTTGGCTGCAATCCAAGCTTTGAGCGGGAAAGAGGAGAGAAGGCTTTTGGCCTGATGAAGCCCGGCAAACGGACTGGGCTTCGTCAGGAGGTTCCAAATGCTCAGTTCTGCTCCCGTCCTTTTGCTTCCCCCGCCATCTGAACCGCAGGTCTTGCTGGCCGCTCGCGCCATCGCCGGGAACCTGGCGTCCGGCGAGCCAATCACACGTCGACAGTTACAGTCGCTTTTGACCGATCATTTCGGCGGCACTGATGCCGAGGGGCGCTGGTCGGTGCGCGATGCGCATGTCGCGCTGGAATTGGCTCAGACCGCGTGCCTGTTGGCCGACGCACAGATCAGCTTGACCGCCCCGGCGGCCGGCGCGGACGGAATGTTTGCGGCGCTGGAAAAGATGGCTCCTGGCCAGACCAACCGCAGTGAAGAACAAATCGAATGGCAGCAATTCGCGACGCCGCCGCGCCTTGCGTGGCTTGCCGCCCGGGCTTGCGCGCTAATTCCGCACGAGCTCGTGCTGGAACCCTCTGCCGGAACCGGGATGCTCGCTGTCTGGGCGGCAAAGGCTGGTACGCGCCTCGCTCTCAACGAGATCTCTCCGCTACGCCGGGACTGCCTCAGTGCCTTGTTTCCAGACGCGCGGCTGACCGGCCATGATGCCGAACTGATCGACGAATTGCTCGATCCGGCCATTGCGCCAAGTGTGGTGCTGATGAACCCGCCCTATTCGCACGGGATCGAGCGAGGCCACGACACCCGCACGGGGGTGCGGCACTTGCGCTCGGCATGGAGCAGGCTGGCAAACGGCGGCCGTCTCGTTGCGATCATGCCCGAATGGTTCGATTGCCCCAAGTTTCTGGCGGGTCTGAAGGGGCCGGTATCGTTGCGGCTCAATGCCGCGATCGAGCGGGCATTCATCAAACAAGGCACGGGCATCACCTCACGGTTGCTCGTCCTCGACAAGATCCAGAGCTCGGTTGAACCTGTCGCTGCCCGCACGAACGATTTTGTGCAGCTTGCCGATCTCGTCGATGCCTTGCCAGGTCGTGAGGACATTAAGGCTGCTCCCGCGCGATCGGGCCTTCGTCTGCGCACGCCGTTCCGTCTGGTCGTCTCGTGTCGTCGCCCGCTGACCGCACCAGCAAACCTCACCCCTGTAACGCCGATGGCCATTGGCCCGCTAGCCTACCGATCGCTCGACGCACCTGCGCCGATCGCGCCGCAGATCGGCCATTATCTTCCCTATCGCCCGAGCAGGATCGTGATCGACGGCGCGGCCGAGCACCCAACGCCCTTGGTTGAGTCCGTTGCCATGGGCTCAATTGCGGCGCCGATACCAGGGGCCATGCCGCAACTTCCTGAAGGACTGGTTAGCAAGGGCCTGCTCTCTGCTGCCCAGGCCGAAACCCTGATTTATGCCACTAACGCTCATGCTCGCGATCTGCCCGGCCGGTATGAGCCCGAAGACAATGGCTGCGCACTTAAATCCTCGGCTGAGGGGCAGGTTTACCGGCAGGGCTATTTCCTTGGCGACGGCACAGGCGCTGGCAAAGGCCGCCAGGTCGCGAGCGTCATTCTCGATCGCTGGGTGCGCGGGGAGCGGCGCCATATCTGGATTTCGAAGAACGAAGCGTTGCTGGAAGATGCCCGGCGCGACTGGACAGCGCTTGGTGGTCTGCCGATCGACATCCAGCCTCTGGCATCCTGGAAGCTCGGCACCGCCATCGGCATGCGTGAGGGCATTCTCTTCGTCACCTATCCGACCCTCCGTTCTGGCCGGAGCGACGCAACGCGGCTTGACCAGATCCTGGCCTGGGCCGGTGAGGATTTCGACGGCGTGATCGTGTTTGATGAGGCGCACGCCATGGCCAACGCTGCCGGCGGCGAAGGATCGCGGGGCAAGGTCAAGGGATCGGATCAGGGAATAGTCGGCGTTCGCTTGCAAAACCTCCTGCCCCGGGCAAGGGTGCTCTACGCATCGGCCACCGGAGCATCCGACGTCAACAACCTGGCCTATGCGACGCGCCTCGGGCTCTGGGGTCCGGAGACTGCTTTCGCCAATCGCGAGACCTTCGTAGCCAACATTCGCGATGGCGGCATCGCCGCGATGGAACTGGTCGCGCGGGACCTTAAATCGCTCGGCCTATACACCGCGCGTGCTCTCTCCTTCGCCGGTGTCGAGTATGAAATCCTTGAGCATTGCCTGACCGAGGATCAGATTGCCGTCTACGATGCCTATGCTGAGGCTTGGGCGACGCTCAACTCCGGGGCTAAATCCGCAGCGCTGTCGATCTTCGAGGGAACCAAGCAGCGGTTCTTCGCGCAATTGCTGCTGTCGATGAAGCTCCCGAGCTTGTTGCCGACGGTCGATGCGGCGATTGCCGATGGGCACGCCGTTGTCGTCCAGCTGGTCTCGACGGCAGAAGCCATGCTCGATCGCCGACTTGCCGACCTGTCGGACGAGGAACGCGAAGCACTGGAGATCGATCTGTCTCCGCGCGAATATGCGATCGACTATCTCGCCAAGAGCTTCCCTGTTCGTCTGATGGCCGTGTTCACCGACGAAAACGGCAATCCTCGGTCCGAGCCGATGAGCGACGACCAAGGCGCTCCCGTGCTGTGCCGCTCCGCGCTTGCTGCACGCGACCGGATGATCGAGCAGCTATGCGCCTTGCCACCGATCGCCACCGCACTTGATGCGATCATCGAACGCTTCGGCGTTGACCAGGTAGCGGAGGTAACCGGTCGCACGCGCCGGCTCATCGTCGGTCGCGATGGTCGTCAAAAACTGCAATCCAGGTCGCCGCGCGCCAATGTGGCCGAGACCCAAGCGTTCATGGACGGCGCCAAGCGCATCCTGGTCTTTTCCGACGCCGGAGGAACAGGACGAAGTTACCATGCCGATCTTGCCGCTCGAAACCAAGCGCGCCGCGTCCACTTCCTGCTCGAACCGGGCTGGCGGGCTGATGCAGCCATTCAGGGGCTTGGCCGGACCAATCGCACCAACCAAGCATCGGCGCCATTGTTCAGGCCGGTGACCACCGATGTGCGTGGCGAGCGTCGGTTTATCTCGACGATTGCGCGGCGCCTCGACAGCCTCGGCGCTCTGACACGCGGGCAGCGCCAGACCGGCGGTCAGAACCTGTTCGATCCGGCCGACAATCTCGAAAGCATCTACGCCAAGGAAGCGCTCCATCGCTGGTTCGGGCTGTTGTTCACCGGCAAGCTCGAAGCGGTCACCCTGGGGTGCTTTCAGGAACTGACGGGCCTCAGGATTGAAGCGCCGGACGGGTCAATGGTCGATGACCTGCCGTCGATCCAGCGCTGGCTCAATCGCATCCTTGCGCTTCCGATTGCCTTGCAGAACGCGATCTTTGACGAGTTCATGGGGCTGGTCGAGGCGCGTATCGATGCCGCCCGGCAGGCCGGGACACTCGACCTCGGCCTCGAGACCATCACAGTCGAGGGCTTCACGGTCTTGTCCGACACGCTGCTGCGCACCGACCCTGCCTCGGGCGCTACTACCCATCTGCTGGAACTGGAAATCGCCAGAGCCCTCAAACCCCTTACGCTGCGGCGGCTCGAGGAGCTTCACGGGATGAGCGGCCAGCGCCAGCGGCCTGTTCGGAACTCCCGTTCAGGTCGGATCGCCTTGCTGGTGCCCGCCCGCAGCATTCTTGCCGATGACGGCACGCGCGTGGCCCGCTTCGAACTGCTGCGCCCGCTCAAGCGCAGTTACGTCACCGCAGATCAGCTGGCTGAAAGCAGCTGGGAGGATGTTTCCATCGACGCTTTCCGCGATGCCTGGTCAACCGAGGTCGAGGAAACGCGGGCCAGCCACAAGCGTGAGCGCCTCTATCTTGCGACGGGTCTCCTGCTTCCGATCTGGGACAAGCTCCCTTCTGATTTCGTGAGGGTCAGCCGCATCTCGGCGGCGGATGGCCGTTCGCTCCTTGGCCGGGAGGTTCCGGTCCATTGTGTCCCGGAACTGTGCCGGGCGCTGGGTCTCGAACGCGAACAGACGTTGTCGGCTGATGACATTGTCCAGACCGTTCTGGCGACGGGCCGAGCCATGGAATTCGCCGGCCGCGAGCAGCTCATGGTGAAGCGCAGCCTGGTCAATGGCTCACAGCGACTTGAACTCAAGGGATGGAGTGCTGCGAGGCTCGACTGGTACAAGGCGCAAGGCTGCTTTGCCGAGATCATCCGCTACCAGACCCGGATCTTCGTGCCGATCGAGGGCGCAGTGAGCGTGATTGCCAGATTGGCAGCATCGGCATAGCAGCCTTGCCAAATGGCATTATTCAGGATATATGATGCCATATGGAGATATACCATGCTGGCTCTGCAACCCGTTGATACTGCCGTTACCGCCTTCCGTCCCGATCCGATTACCCAAGACGAGGCAGCTGCCATGTTCCGGGCAGTCCTCAATCTGTTCGGCAAATGGGAGCTGACCGACGAGCAGGCGGCAACCTTGCTCGACATGCCGGTGCGCTCCTATCGCCGATGGAAGGCGGAAGGCCCCGGACGTATTTCGCGCGATGGGCGTGCGCGTCTCTCTAACCTCATGGGCATCCACAAGGCACTCCGGGTCGTCTTCTCGGAGGCGACCCGTGGTTATGCCTGGATCAGGGCAGCAAACGATGCCTTCGGGGGCTCCAGCGCGCTTGACGTGATGCTCGGGGGCGAACTCACTGACATCATGCGGGTGCGTCGCTACCTCGACGCCGAGCGCGGTGGCTGGTGAGCGGAACGGAAAATATCTCCACTTCTCGAATTGAGTGGAAGGGCGCTGTTCGGATCATCCGCAGTGCCTTTCCGCCAATCGACCTGTTCGAGGACATCGCCGATCCAGCCGACTGGCCGCTGCTGATCTCGGCAGAGCAGAAGACCAATCCTCGCATCATGGCGACTATTGGTAATCTCGACCTTGTTCCGGTTGACCGCCGCGTCGGCGGCAAAGGGGCCTCCTACCTCATGGCGCCGTTCACACATGTCAGCACCGATCGGCCAAGCCGGTTCACCGATGGCAGCTACGGCGTGCTCTACGTCGGCGACCAGTTCGAAACTGCGCTGTTTGAGACGATCCACCATCATGTCCGCTTCATGGCGCGGACGAAGGAAGCACCTGGCTGGCCCTCGCAGTTCCGAGAGATCGTCATGTCGGTCGATGCAGACTTGCATGATCTCCGAACTCTGGCGGGGGAACCGGTTCCGGCGCTCGATCCCGACAGCTATGCCGCATCCCAAGCGCTCGCGCGGCACCTCCGGGGCGGGGGATCGGACGGGGTTGCCTACCCGAGCATTCGGCATGCTGGTGGCGAATGTGTCGCGCTATTCTTCCCTGACTGCGCGTCTGATCCCGTGCAGGGGCGACACCTCGACTATCACTGGGATGGGGCGCGGGTTGACCTCGTCCGTGATGCTGGATCGGGGGCTGTTTTCCGCATTGTCGACTTGCCCGCCGATCTCGTCTGACGGCAGAAGCCGGGTGTAGAGGGCCAAAGCACTCTCAGACCGCCGAACTGAGTGAACGGCCAGCAGGGCTATGCCTGCACACCCTCTCTCACAAGGTCATGAAGAGCTTTGTCTGGCGAAATCGGGCCCTTGTACAGCGGGCTACATGGTGTCTCTGCTAGCTTGGCCGAAATCGCTAGGAGGTCGTCACCATCGCCTTTCTCGTAAGCGTAGGCAGCAAGCCAGAACTCGGCCTGGCGAACGAACTCATTGAGGATGCCCACGACGCTCCGGTTCGCTGTCTTGGCGTATTGGACTTTGTCCATCCGCCAGACTTCCTGTGCAATGAATTCGCTTGGGGCATCGTGCTCTTGCAGGACCAGCGCCAGCTGCGCCGGGAATCGTCGAGCAAGCGTGGCTGCTGGAGCCAGCGGCATCAGCACGGGAAGCAGCGTGCGCTCAGAAACCAGCAAAGCTACTTGCGGCTTCCAGAAAAGGATGGTGGCATACCAGTTGCCCAGCGCAGTGTCGCTTTGCCCCGGCACAGCGATTTCTGGTTTGATCCGATCAAGTAGCTTTTTGGTGCAATGGAGGTGGAACATGGCGGCCCACGATAATGTTCGCTGTCCAGCGCGTCCACCGACGCTGCCGGCCTCGCCGCTGGAATGGCAAAGACGACCAGAGCCAGTCGTTCAAATCAGCCCCTGTGAATGCCCACTTCTGGCGGAACCAGCCAGGGGCACCTCTACGCAAACTGGCGGCAAGTTGAAAAGATTCCGTCACTTATCTTGTTGTGATAGGGAGGCCAGAAGGGGGCGTGCTTAGTGGCGGACATCAAAACCTGGTGCGGCGAGACCGTTACCAAAGTAAAAGAACACAGCCTCGTCTATCTCGAGGCTGACGCGGCGGCCCTCGCGAGCACAGGCGTCGCATCGGTGGCCGCGGTCGTTCCCGGTCACTATGCCGCACCGGACCGCATTGCCGACATCCTGCAGCGGCTCGGGAAGCCAGCGGTGGCCGACTATGTCCAGACCAAGTTGCCGCAGGGTGCCAAATCACGATCGGGCGATCTCGGCGAGATCCTTGCCACCAGCTATGTGTCGGAGTTCACTGGCTATTCGATCGGCGTCTTCAAGTTGCGGTGGTCGGATCACCGCGAGATGGCGATGCGGGGTGACGATATCTTGGGGATCAGGCTCGATCCTGGGGTCACGGTCAAATTTCTGAAGGGCGAGGTCAAAAGCCGGGCCGCACTCGGCAAGAAGACGGTCGATGAAGCCCGGACGGCGCTTGCGTCCAGCAATGGGCGACCAACGCCGCACGCGCTCGCGTTCGTTGCGGACCGATTGTTCGAGACGGGTGAGACGGCCCTCGCCGAGGTGATCGACCAGTTTCAGCTCAAGGCGCGGATCGAGATCAATCAGCTGTCGCACCTGATGTTCATGTTCACCGGCAACAATCCGAGCAATCTGCTCACCGCCAACCTCAAAGCCTATAATGGCAAGATCCCGCAGTTCGCGGTCGGTCTGCGAGTGTCGACCCATCAGGCGTTCATCAAACAGGTCTTCGACAAGGTGATCGCCGATGGCAACAAACCCTGAAGCCATCGCACAGCTGATCGCCGAAGCGACGGCCGCCGGGTTCCGTGACGATCTACTCGCGAAAGGACAGGCGCGGGCAATGGTGTGGCGCGACGGAGTGGTGCCGACTGAGGCACCGCAATTCTCAACGCTGCTGACTTACGATCTCCTGAGTTATGCCTATTCGCTGATGAATCAAGGGCTGCGGCTGCTCGATCAGCATGCTGAATTCAGCGCGGCGCGAAGTGCCTTCGAACATGCCGCATCGGCGATCGAGGCGGCGACAGCGCGTGGCCGCGTCACGAATGACCGGGATTTCCACCGACTGATGGCCGGTGCCTGCTATCATCTTGCCCGCTATGCGGCACGAGCCTTCTCATTGCTGCACGAGGGGTTGAACGAGGCCAATCTCAGCGTGCCGGAACGCGCGGTCGCGCTCCTCATGCTGCGCGACCTGATGACGCTCGAAACGCTGATCCGTGAGGAGCGTGACACCGCGTCGGAGGATGCGATGATCGCGCACCTCGCGGGAGAAGTCGTAGGCGACGAGCCAGCTTTGGACGACAGTGAGGACGAGTCGGCAGACGAACCGCTCCTGCAGGTTGTCGATCGTGCGCTTTCCGACAATTTCACGGCAGCGCTCGCCATCGCACTGCTTGCGTTCGAGCGGGGAGACGAAGCGCTCATCGGCTCCGCGATCGAACGCCTGAAGACCGGCCTGTCCTCGGCGGCCGAACTCAACATGGTGCCGAGCTGGTGGTGCCACCGGCTCACGATCCACCTGCTCGACGATCTGTGGTCGTCGAGCTTCCACGTCCGCCTCCCCAAGGTCCCGGACGACGGTGCAGCCGTCGATTGGGCCGCCTACCGCGAATTGTTCATCGCGTCGCTTTTGCGCCGGGGTCGCTCCGAGATCGACCTGTGGCCTTCGCAGATCGATGCTGCGACCCGGGCGCTGGATCTCGACGACAATATGGTCATCTCGTTGCCGACAAGCGCCGGCAAGACACGCGTCGCGGAGCTTTGCATCCTGGCCTGTCTCGCTGCGGGGCGCCGCGTCGTGTTCGTGACCCCGCTGCGCGCGCTCTCTGCGCAGACCGAAGTGACGCTTCAGCGTACCTTCCAGCCGCTCGGAAAGACGGTCTCAAGTCTCTATGGCGCGATCGGAGTCAGCGAAGTCGACGAGGATTTCCTGCGGGAAAGCGACATCATCGTCGCCACGCCCGAGAAGCTCGATTTCGCGCTCCGCAACGACCCTGACCTGCTCGATACCGTAGGCCTCGTCGTCCTCGACGAAGGCCATATGATCGGACTGACCGAGCGTGAAGTCCGCTATGAGGTTCAAATCCAGCGCCTGTTGCGGCGCAGCGACGCCAAGACCCGGCGCATCGTCTGTCTATCGGCCATCCTTCCCGATGGCGATCAGCTGCAAGATTTCACGGCGTGGCTGACTGGCGATCAGGACGACGGACTGATCAAGATGAACTGGCGGCCAACGCGCCTGCGCTACGGCGAGGTCGAATGGCGTGGCGATCATGCGAAGCTCGAAATCTCGGTCGGTGCAGAGAAACCGTTCGTGCCGCGCTTCCTGACAGCCAGACTGCCCAAGGGGCGCAAGACGCGCTTCTTCCCGTGCGATCAGCGAGAACTGTGCATCGCAACGGCTTGGGCGATGGTCGCGGACCGGCACTCGGTGCTGATCTTCTGTCCGCAACGCCGATCGGTCGAGCCCTTCGCTAAAGCCATCGTCGACCTCGCCAAGCGCGGATCGATCGTGCCGGTGCTCGATCACGACCCGGCCGTACTGGACAATGCGATCGCGATCGGGACCGAGTGGCTTGGCGTCGACAGTCCAGTGCTGGCGTGCCTGCGCCTCGGCGTCGCGATCCATCACGGCGCGCTTCCCACGCCCTATCGCAAGGAAGTCGAGCGGTTGCTGCGCGATGGTATACTGCGGGTGACGGTGTCATCACCGACGCTCGCGCAGGGGCTGAACCTTTCGGCTACGACGTTGATCTTCCATGGCCTCAAGCGCGGGAGTGAGCCGATCGACATTGCCGAGTTCCGCAACGTCGTCGGGCGTGCCGGCCGCGCTTATGTTGATGTCGAGGGCCTGGTGCTTATGCCGATGTTCGATCGGCTCACCAATCGCCGTGCCGAGTGGAAGGAGATGGTCAACAGCGCCAAGGGCAAGGAGATGGAGAGCGGCCTGTTGCGGCTGTTGCTCTCGTTGATGGCCCGGATCGTACGCAAGACCAAGGCCAAGTCGATGGCTACCGTCTTGGACTATCTTGCCGGCGTAACCGCGTGGGAGTTCCCGGTGTTGCCGACCGAAAACAGCGATGTGAACGATCAGGAACGGGGGCGCTGGTCTGGGTACCTCACGACGCTCGACACGGCGCTGCTCAGCATGCTCGGCGCGCCGGAAGTTCCGGACGATCAGATCGAGGCGATGCTCGATGACGTGCTGACCTCGTCGCTGTGGACGCGGCGCCTTCAGCACCGAAAGCCGGCTGTCCAACAATTGCTCAAGACCGGGCTGGTCGCGCGCGCGAAATTTATCTGGGGCCGGACGACGGCCACGCAGCGTCGCGGCTATTTCCTTGCCGGCGTTGGTCTCGCGACCGGCCAAGCTCTTGATGCTGATGCCGCTGAACTGAACGAACTTCTGGTCCGGGCCAACGGCACCATTCTCGTCGATGATGCGGAGGAAGCGATCGCCGCAGTGACGGCGTTCGCCAAAAAGGTCTTCGCGATTGCTCCTTTTGTCCCCGACGACCTGCCGGACGACTGGCCGGCGATCCTGAAGGCGTGGCTCGAAGGTCGTGCACTCGCGCCTCTTGCTTCCGGCAGGGAAGACGAGGTGCTGAAATTCGTCGAGCAGGCGCTGGTCTATAAATTGCCCTGGGCGATGGAGGCGGTTCGGGTCCGCGGGCTAGCGCACGGCGATTTGCTCGAAGGCGGGTTATCGATGGAGGATGTCGAGCTGGGAGTGGCGGTTGGCGCGGTTGAGACCGGCACGCTCAACGTCTCGGCGGCAATGCTGATGCATGCCGGATTCAGCTCGCGCCTCGCCGCGATCAGTGCGGTTTCTCAGACACAGGCGGATTTCACCACCACCGCGGAATTGCGCGCCTGGTTGCGCGAAGACGCCGTCGCCAGTGGGCGTGACGACCCCGATTGGCCGACCACGGCGTCACATGGGCTCTGGCTCCAGTTTATCGAGAGCATGGCGCCCGAACGTCGGCGAACTTGGGCGTCGACAAGCCATGAGATCGACGTCGAGTGGGATGATGTTGGCCCGCCGGTGGGAACGGCGCTGCGCTTCGTCGACGCAGGTGACGAGACGCTCGTCTATGCGGCAGACTTTTCTCGTCTCGGGCGTCTCGACGAACCGCTCAATTCGCGTCGGCTGGGTCTGACATTGGCAAGTGTCGGTTGGCTCGGCGATACCATCGATGTCCGATATCTCGGTCCGGGTGATCTATTTCGAGGGTGATTAATAGGCCTGCCCCCGGACAAAATTGTCCCCTGCTTATCAGAAGATCCGCAGCGAACGCATCAGAGGGGAGTTGGCTTTGGCCTGATTGAGCCATTTGGGCATCGATGTTCGATGCGCCGGGCTCACAATCAGGAGTGTGTCCCATGATCAAGTCGATCCCGCTGAACAAGCTTGTTCAGTCGCCCCGTAATGTCCGCCGTCACAGCGATCCGGCAGCAGATGCCGAGCTCAGAGCGAGTATCGCTGCACACGGTCTGCTGCAGAACCTCATCGTCAGACCGGCGGCTAAGGGCAAATTCGAGGTCGAAGCCGGGGAGCGTCGCCGCCGCGCAATGCTCGCGCTGGTGGACGAAAAGATCTTCGCCCGCGATCACGAAGTCACGTGCTTGGTCCTCGAAGACAGCGCCGAAGCCGCAGTCGAGACCAGCCTCGCGGAGAACTTTCACCGCCTCGCCATGAACCCAGCTGATGAAGCCCAAGCTTTTGCCGCGCTTGTCGCAGGCGGCGCGACCGTCGAAGACGTGGCGCGCCGCTTCGGCCTGACGGTCCGCTTCGTCGAGGGGCGTCTGCGCCTCGCTACGCTTGCGCCGGTCGTGTTCGAGGCGCTGGCCTCCGGGGAAATCACTCTCGACATTGCCAAAGCCTTTGGCGCGACTTCCGACCAGGAAATCCAGGCCCGCGTTTTCGAGCAGGTCTCCTCGGCCTACTACGCGCCCAATCCCGACAGTATTCGGCGCATGGTCCTGTCCGGTACGGTCCGGGGCAGCGATCCTCGCGCACGGCTCGTTGGCCGCGACGCCTATTTTGCAGCCGGCGGCCGGATCGAGCGCGAACTGTTCGACGACGACGACAGCGAATCTTGGGTGGATGTCGCCTTGCTCGAGAGCCTCGCCGCGGCGAAGATGGAAGAGCAAGCCAAGGTCCTGGCGGCCGAGCAAGGGCTCGCCTGGATCAAGCCCACGCTCGATCCCTACGCAAGCCATGATCTGATCGAGGGGCTGGTCCGTCTCCCCGCCGAAGCCGCCCCGCTCACCGAAGCAGAGCTGGCAAGGCTCGACGAGCTCGATGCCGCCCATGACGAGCATGCGGCGATCCTCGAAGACGAGGACAGTGCCGAGGAAGCTGTGGCTGCGGCTGAAGCGGCCATTGAGGGAATCGAACGCGAATGCCAGGAAATTCGCGCGCGACCGCCTGTCCTGGCGCCGGATATCAAGGCCGAAGCGGGCATGATCCTGGTCCTTTCGCGCGACGGAACACCGGTGCTGCAGCCGGTGTTCTACGGTGAGCGCCAAGCGGATCCGATCGATGGCGACGAGACCATCGAAGTGGTTCCCACGGACGGCCGTTCGGCCCCACGTCGGACGGCGTTGTCCAAGCGCCTGGTCGACGAACTCGCCATGCAACGTCGGGACGTTCTGGCGCTGCATATCGCTTCCGATCCCGGACTTGCACTCGATGTAATGGTCTTCACGCTCGCTGATGCCGATACGCACGACTGGCGGGCACGGGCTGCGACTACGCTGCGTGGGCCTGTTCCATCAGGGCCGATCATCGGATTTGAAGCCAAGGATGCTCCGGCAAGTAGCGCACTCGCCGAACTCAGATCCGGCCTTGATGAGAGCTGGCGCGCTGGCGACAACACGGCTGCTCGTTTCGACCTGTACCGCGCGCTGTCCGATGACAACCGGGCCGCGTGGCTCGGCTTTGTCGTCGCCCGCTCGCTCGAAGCAAGCCTCAACATGACCGGCGAACGCCAGGTGGCCTTCCAGGATCACCTCGGCAGCCTGGTGAGCATCGACATGGCGCAGTGGTGGCGGCCGACGGCAGCCAATTACTTTGACCGTGTTTCGAAGCAGCTGATCCTCGACGCACTGACCGACGTTGGCGGCCTCGAACTCTCCTCGCGCTTTGCTTCGGTCAAGAAGGGCGATCTCGCGCTGAGCGCGGAGCGCGTCTTTGCCGGCACCTACATCACCGAGGTTGAGGTGCGCGAAAAGGCGCTGGCCTGGGTGCCCGAGGTCATGCGCTTCGCTGCAGCCGCTCAGGAGCCGACAGCCGCCGAGCTGGACGGCGCCGATATCGACAGTGGTGAAGACGACCAAGACCAGTCCCCCCGCGAGCTGGCCGCCTGACCTCCTCCTGACAGGCAAGGCCACTCGTCCCTCGAGAAGCGGTCCTTCGGCTTATGCCGGAGGGCCGCTTCCTTTTTGGGAAGAGAGCAGAGGGAGCTCGAGGACCTGCGGCACTGATCGGCGAGCCTGTCGCCGGTGGATCAGATGCCAAATCAGGAGACCCATCATGACCTATCGCAAGGGACAGAATGGCGGCATTTCGCCTGCCACCCGTATCACCCAGGAAATCATCGCCCGTCTCGAAGCCGGCACCAAGCCGTGGATCAAGCCTTGGCGCGGCGTTCCACAATCGCGGCCCCTGCGGGTCTGCGGGATTCCCTACCGCGGCATGAATGTGTTCTGGCTTTGGATGGTCGCCGACATGTGCGGCTATGCCTCTCCTTTCTGGATGACGTACAACCAGGCCAAGTCGCTCGGCGCCCAGGTCCGCAAGGGCGAGAAGTCGACCATCGCGATCTTCTACAAAAGCTACACCAAGGAGGTGGAAGCGCCCGAAACCGGCGAGAAGACCGACGAAGCGCGCCGGGTGCTCAAGGCCTATCCGGTCTTCAACGCGGATCAGGTCGAGGGGCTGCCCGAAAGGTTTTACCCAGCCGCGACGCTCGAGCTGGTCGAGCCTGAAGGACGTGAGCTGTCGCTCGACGCCTTTTTCGCCGCCATCCCCGTCAACCTGCGTCACCAGGGCAATGAGGCCTATTACGAGCCCACCGCTGATCGCGTGACAATGCCGCCAGTTAGCCTGTTCAGCGGCTTCGACCACTATTACGCCACGCTCGCCCACGAGCTGTCGCACTGGACGGGTCATGCCAGCCGTCTCGGGCGCGATCTAAAGAACCGCTTCGACACGGCGGCCTATGCCGCCGAGGAATTGGTCGCCGAACTCTCGAGCGCCATGCTGGGTGCTGAGCTGGGCTTGCCGGTCACGCATCTCGACAGCCACGCGAGCTATATCGAGCATTGGCTCAAGCTCCTGAAAGACGATGACCGTGCCATCCTCACTGCTGCCGCCAAGGCCGAAGAAGCTTCGACCCTGCTGCTGAAGCTCGGCGGAAGGGTTACGCCCGAGCAGTTTGACGAAGCACCGGACGACGCTGCGCTCGCGGCCTGAGGGAGGACGTCATGGGCCGATCGGTCAGCTATCCCACCGGCGCTATCGTCGCTTTCACGGTTCTCGAGGTGGAGAATGATGACGATTGGGAGTTCGAGTACGAATGGCTCCGAGACGACCTGCGCGAGCGAGCCACCCGTACCTTCCCGTCGCTGATTTCGCACGACGGCTGGCGCGGTCGGGAAGACCGGATCCTCATGCGCAATGCCTATGCGGATTTCGGCCTATCGGTCTACGGCGGGCTGGTGGCCGTCTGGATCGTTGAACGCGATGACGGCGCCTATTGGGACGCCGATTGGCGCACGGCCCGGTCGCCGCGGGCACGGCGCTGGCTGTGCCAGATCGCATCCCGTTTCGATGCCATGTTCGGCGACTACGATTGTCTCGGCCACATGTCGAACGGCGAGGGGGTCTACACCAAACGCTCAGCTTGACCGCCGATAGCATTGGTCATGCGTAGAGCTGTGGGTTGCCCTTCCTGGCGGATCTGTGCCGGCCGCTCATGGCCTGTCGCCATGCGAGAGAGGCCCTGGGCCAGCCGCCAGTCCTGCGCAACCCGGCTTGGGCGGGCCCGTGTTCGCCTTGGCCCTTCGGGCTCAAGGCCTGCCCGCGCCAGCCCGCCAAGCCGGGTTTCCCCTGACGGGTGCGCAATCCTGCCTGAATGCTGGCCCTGACGGGCTCTCGCTGGCGCAGCCATGAACGGGTGTGTCGGCCTCACGCCAGTCAGGAGGACATCCCATGCACACGTCATTCGCCGATCAACTCGCCGGGCTCGATCTTGCCGGTTTCTCGATTGGGCCCGCTCCCGTGTCGACAAGCGATTTTCCGGTCCGGGAGGCGGTGGTCCAGACCCTCGAAGCGGTCTGGTCCGATCTTTTCGCCATGGTGTCCGGGACCGCTCTTGAAACCGATGCCGAGGATCTCGGCTGGGCCTTCGTCAATATCTTCCACCGCTCCGCTGAGCGCAAATCAACAGCTCTCGACCGGGCGACCGACGAAGTCCGCGCGCTCATCGCCACGGCTGACGGTTCCGAGGTTCACACCCATGAACTTGAAACCCAGGTGGAGCGGGCGCAGTGCGCCGAAAGCGCCATGCTGGCGCTCGAAGAGATGCGCGAAGTTGCAGCCGCTCTGTACCTCAACGAGTTCGGTTCCTCCTGGAAGCCGGTCTCCAGTTCTCGCTTCAATCATGGTGCAATGCTGACCTCCGCGCTCGTCGAAGGTCGGGACTTCCTGCGGGCTCGTGCCGAAGCCAAACGCCGTGCTGCCGTGCCTGAAGGAACCCCGGTGGTGTTCGCCGTGTCCGTCGTCACAACATTTGGCACAGATCGCTGCGTAGATTAGCGGAGTGTAGGCCTCGTCTGGGGGTTGATGTTAGGCGGCGAGCTTGCGGTGTTGCAAGCGCCGATGTTCGATGGTCTGCCGCTTGATCCTTTCGCGCTGTTTGAT